>DASQCE010000643.1:0-2088 GCA_035634855.1 Mycobacterium sp. | reverse complement strand
TACGGCGCAGATGGCTTCGACGTTTTCGAGGCCGAGGGGGGTTTCGATCATCGCGATGACGGCGGTGTCACGGTTGGCATCGGCGGGAGCCGGGCCGATGCGCAGTTGTGAACGCATCGGGCCGTACGACCGGACGCCGGTGGGTGGGTACCGGGTGGCGGAGACGGCCCGGGCGGCGTCGTCTGCGGTGTCGATGAGTGGGACGATGACGCCTGCGGCGCCGGCGTCGAGTGCTCGTCCGATGGGTGTCATGTCGTTGGCTTCGACGCGGATGATCCCGGCCGGGCCGTGCGCGGAGTCGATAGCTGTGAGTCCGCGGAGCATGCCGTCGTAGCCGATGAGGCCGTGTTGCAGGTCGAGTGCGATGTAGTCCCAGCCGATGTGGGCTAGCCACTCGGTGGAGACGGGACTGTCGATGACAGACCAATAGCCGAGCACCGGTTGCCGGTTGCGCAGGCGGGCGGCGAAGTCAGCGGTGGACATGGGAACGAGCTCCTATCGGTTGTATGACGGCATGGGCCCGCGCAGGGCAGCGCCGACTTCATCGCACGCCCTAACCAGGTCGTCGGACAACGGCCCACGAGAAAGAGCGTCGATATTCGCCTGCAGGTGAGAGGTTTTCGAGCCGCCGAGCAGGATCGGCCCGGTCACCGGCTTGGAGCGCAACCAGCGCAGCGCAAGTTCGGTCAGGGGCAGTGCGGCGTCGTCGGCGATACGGGACAGCGCAGCGATGGCGTCGAAGATCTGGGTGTTCCAGTACCGCTCGCGGTACATCTCGGCCAGTCGCGAGTCGCCGAAGCGGCCTTCGGCTGGCGCCTCGGTGAATTGGTGCTTGCCAGTCAGCAGGCCGCCGCCGAGCGGGTTGTAGACCATCGTGGTCAGTCCGGTGACTGCCGCATATTCTGCGTACTCGTCTTCGATGCGCCGGGCGAGCAGGTTGTAGAGCTGCTGAGCGACGATGGGCCGAGGAGCGCCGACGCGTTCGGCGACACGGACGACTTCACCGATCTGCCACGCCGCGAAGTTGGAGACACCGAGCTGCCGGATCTTGCCTTCGGCAACCAACTCGGCGACGGTCGTCAGTGTATCGTCCAGGGACGCAGCGCGATCGGGCTGATGAAGGTAGAACAGATCGACGTAATCGGTGCCCAGCCGCGACAGGCTTGCCTCCACGCTGAGCCGCAGACCCTTCGGTGACAGCGGGGAGTTGCCGTCGGTGTCACCGGTGTACATACCGGCCTTGGTTGCGATGGTGACCGCGTCGCGCTTGCCGGCCAGTAACGTCGACAGGATGCGCTCGGCCGCACCGGCGGCATAGCCGTTGGCGGTGTCGATGTGTGTGATGCCGGCGTCGAGTGCGACATCGAGCAATGCACCTGCACCGTCGGTGTCGACCGTATCGCCGAATGTCATGGTGCCCAGCACCATCGGTGAGAGGATGTCCGGCGTGGTCATGACGCAGCTCCTGCGGGTGGTGCCATGGCGGCTTGCTGGGACACGGGTGTCGGCTCTGTTGGCCGTTTCGCCGTGATGTGCCTGGGCTTGATGCCGACCATCGAGGTCGGATCGAGCGCGGCGGCCCGCAGTGCTTGGGTGTAGGGTTCGCGCGGGTGGGCCAAGACGTCTGCGGTGGCACCGGATTCGACGACCCTGCCCTTCGACATCACGGCGACGGTCTCGCTGATCTCGCGCACCACCCCCAGGTTGTGCGAGATGAACACGTACGTCAGTCCGGTATCCTTTTGGATCTCGCGCAACAGGTCGAGCACCTGAGCCTGAACGGAGACGTCGAGCGCACTGGTGGCCTCGTCGCACACCAGGATCTCGGGTCCACTGGCGAGCGCGCGGGCGATGCCGATGCGCTGGCGTTGCCCACCGGAGAACTCGACGGGGCGGCGATGCAGTGCGGTCGTCGGCAACCCGACACGGTCCATCAGCTGCCCTGCCCGCTGCGCGCGCTCACGCTTGTCGCGCACCCCCTGCAGCCGAAGCGGCTCGCCGACGATGTCGACGGCGGTCAGATGCGGATCCAGGGACCCGTACGGGTCTTGAAAGACCATCTGCACACGAGAGCGGAACGGGCGCAGC
>DASQCE010000642.1:0-2097 GCA_035634855.1 Mycobacterium sp. | reverse complement strand
TCACGATCCGCTCCGATGTGCGACAGTCCGCCGATCAGCCTCTGTACGGCCCACAGCAGCACCTTCATCTCCATTTCGGAGCGCGCACCGGCGTCGGACAGATCACCGGCCACCCGCGGCGCCGCGAACGGGAACAACAGCGTCGGCGTCTGGGCGTCCTTGATGTGGATGGATTGCGGCCCAAGGCTTTCGGTTTGTTCACTGCCGACCCACGAAACGAGCGCGTCAATGTCGTTGTAAGACGCCATGTTCGCGGGCACCACCCAAAGCTTGGCACCGAAGCGGGCGCTGTCGCGATAGAGGGTGCGATAGAACGCCAACCGGTCGTCGTCGAGCTTGGACGTCGTCGCGATCACCGTCGCACCGCCGTTGAGCAACTGAGTCACCACCGATGCGGCGATGGATCCCTTCGACGCCCCGGTGACGACCGCGACCTCGTCGGCGTAGCGACCCTTACCAGGGTTCTCCGCGCCTGCCGCGGCCCGCCCGTACAGCGAGGCGTGGACGTTGCGGCCCGCGGCCAGGGCCTTGCCCTGCCACCAGGTGGCCTGCGTGCCGACGACGCTGCCCGCGCCCTCGAACCGCTCCGAGAGGCGCGGCCAATCGGCGTCGATCTCGCTCTCGTCGAGCACCCACAGCTTGGCCAGGTCCTCGCGGGCGCTGGCCCAGCGGTCGTCGAACACCACCGCCTTGCGGCCGTCGAAGACCGGAGCCACCAAACGCGGCCAGTCCGAACCGAGTTCGGCGGTGACCAGCTCGATGAGCTCTGAGTCGGTGGCCTCGGGCACGCTCACCGGAGTGTCGTGGCCGAGCTGGCCGAGGATCAAGCGGGCCGCCGAGGCCAGCACGCCGTTCCGGCCGGTGACCTGTTCGGCGAACTCACCCAGCGCGGCGGAGTCCACCACGCCGCCCCCACCGCCGGCAGCCGACGGCAGCGAAACAGGCACACCCTGGCGCGCGCCCACCGCCGCGACAGCCGCGTCGATGACCTTGTCGACGGTCGCAGCATCGGCGAGCGCACCGTCGTGCAGACCGCCAAGGCCGCCACCGCGGACACTGGAGCCCTCGCGGGTGCCCAGCGCCACCTCGACCGTCACATGCTTGGCCCAGCCGTCGCCGAGTTCCCAGGTCTTCTTGACCCGCTCGCCGATGTAGGCCGGACGCTTGCCGGACGGGCCGAGCACTGTGCGCAGCTGATCGTTGATCGCGTCGGAAAGCACTGGGCCGTAAGGCTTGTAGGTGCGGGCCAGCTTGGTGACCTGTCCCTTCAGTCCGGCCAGATCGGCCTCGGCCGCGCCGTCGATAGCCCCGAGATTGAGCTCGGAGCCCAGGTCGACGAGCAGCTGGTTGCGTCGCGACGATGCACCGTCGGTGATCGACTCGATCGAATCCAGCGGTTCGATCTGGTCGATGCGCATCTTGGCCGACAACGCGATCAAAGCCGTCGTCGCGTCGGCCGCGTCGTAGCTGATGTCGTCTGGGCGTGGCCCACCACTCGGAGCGGCGGGCGCGGACGGTGCCGCCGGTGCAGCGGCCTCGACGGGCGCCGCCTCTGCGGCGGGGGCCGGCGTTTCCTCGACGTCATCCTCCGGCTCCGGATCGGTGTCGGTCGCGAATAGCACCGCCGCGTCACGCTCGGAGTTCAGCACTTCCGTTGTGTTGTGCGAATACTCGGGCAGCTTGAGCGTGTTAGTCGCCAGGCCCGCAACGGTCGGCGCGGACTTGACGCCGATCTCGACGAACCGCTCGATGCCAAGACCGCCGGCGGCCTCCTCGATGAAGAGCAGGTCCAGCGTCTCGATCCACCGCACCGGGCTGGCGAACTGCCAGGCCAACAGCTCGATGACGATCTTGCGGCACAGCTCGGCCGGCTTCTCGTTCCGCCACGTGTCGTAGTCGGCGAGGATCTCGTCGAGCGGCTCGGCCGGCACGAGATCCCGGATCTCCTGGATGAAGTCGCGGTCCAGCGTGAACGGCCGCGGCACCAGGTTGGGGATGTACTTGCCGATGATGAGGTCAGGATCCTTATCGCGCGGCATGACCCGCTCCAGCGAGCGCCGGAAGTCGGCAACGCCGACCCGCAGCACAGAGGAGTGG
>DASQCE010000641.1:0-7620 GCA_035634855.1 Mycobacterium sp. | reverse complement strand
TGCGGCTACGACAGCGCAATCGACTGGCCAGCTGCTGGGTCACGGCGGCGGTGGCAAGCGCTACGCCAGGACGCCCGCCAAACCGTGCGCGACATCCCCGCAATCGGCCGCGCCGCCGTCGCCGCAGCACGATTCGCCCGACGTAACCGCGGCCGTGCCGGGTCCGCCACCCCGCCACCTGCCCCGCTCGCCGGAGTCGACGAACTCGTAGCGCTCCCAACGGCGACGATCTTTCTCGATGCCGACGAGTGGGACGCCCGCGCAGACTCACTCGGGGGGACCAGCAACACGCTGCTGGCGGGATTGGCGGGCCGCCTCGCCGAACGAATGGGACGCGTCGCCGCAGACGGCTCGGTCACCTTGGCCATGCCCGTCAACGAGCGCGTCGCCGACGATACTCGTGCCAACGCCGTCGCGATGGTCGACATCACGGTCGACCCTGCACCCGCGGCAACCGACCTGCGCGAGATCCGCGCCGCAACAAAGCAAGCGCTGATCCGCCACCGGGAGGTGCCCGACGAGCGGCAGGACCTGCTGCCCCTCGTTCCCCTGCTGCCTCGGCGGCTCACCCGGCGGATGGCCAGCGTGGCAACCGGCGGTGTGACCAACGTCGTTGTCTCGTCCAACCTCGGTGCGGCTCCCCCGGCTGTCAACCAGCCAGACGGCACAGACGCCAGCCACGTCGCGCTGTTGTCTCGCTACCCGGGTGTGACCAAGTCGATGATGCATCAGCTCGGGGGGCTGCTGGTTGTGCACTCGGCTAGAGTGCACAACCAGGTGTTCGTCTCGGTCCTTGGTTATCAGCCGGGCCGACCCAACTCGAATGACGACTTGCGGCGCGACCTTTCGCGCGCCCTGAGTGACTTCTCGCTCACGCCCGCGCCGGGCTGGGAATGCCCTACCCCAGTGGACGTCGCCCGCTAACGGCTGTCGGTCGCCGCTGAGCACAACGCGCAAAACCGCGAAAATCAACGCTTTCGCCGACTATCGCTCACAAGAGCGACACACGCACCAGCATCGCCGTAAGTTCGATCTCACTGGATAACAGAAGAACTCACACGATTTCTAACGAACGGAATCTCACTGGCGCGCAGAACAATTCACGCGCACTGTGAATACTCGGCAACTCGGAAGGACCTCACGATAATGAGCAACGTACTCGATCTGTATGACCAGACGTACTTCAGTTTCGGGCGGGCGGCCGGAGTCACCAACCTGCTGCAGTGTGTCTGGGTGTACGACCGCGGGATCGACGTCGACGGTCTGCGCCGGTTTCATCTCCAACTCCACAGGGGGCTGTTGTCGCGCCGCATCGAGCGCTCACCGTTGCCGTTCGGCCGCCATCGCTGGGTCTCGGCCAACCGTCAGCCTGAGCTCGAGATCGTCGCGACGCCGCGGCCGCGCGAAGAATTCGATGCCTGGCTCGACGAACAGGCCAATGTCCCGCTGGATGCCGAGCAGGGACCCGGATGGCACCTTGCAGTGCTGCCGTTCTCCGACGGCGGCGCGGGGGTGACCTTGGTCGTCTCCCACTGCCTCGTCGACGGTGTGGGACTCTGCGAAGCGTTGGCAGACGCGGCTTCCGGCAACCAAGACCCGGTCAGCTGGCCTGCCGGCGCGTCACGCCGGCGGTGGCAGGCCCTAGGCGAGGACACCCGCCAAATCGTGCGCGACATCCCGGCCATCGGCCGCGCCGGCGTCGCAGCGGCCCAATTCGCCCGGCGTCAGCGTGGCGCCCCCGGTACAGCCGCCGCGCCGACGGTCCTGGCCGCCGAAGCCGACGAACGTGTCACTCTGTCAACGGCGACGATCTTTGTCGACGCCGACGAGTGGGACGCCCGCGCCGACGCACTCGGGGGCACGGGCAACACGCTGCTGGCGGGGATGGCGGCCCGGCTCGCCCAACGAGTGGGACGGGTCACCGCAGACGGCTTCGCCACCCCGTCGATACCCGTCAACGAGCGCACGGCCGGCGATACCCGGGCCAACGCCATCACCAATGTCGACATCACCGTCGACCCTGCACCCGCGGCAACCGACCTGAGCGAAATCCGCGCCGCGACAAAGCAAGCCCTGATCCGCTCCAAGGAGATGCCCGACGAGCGGTGGGCACTTCTGCCCCTGGTTCCCCTGCTGCCTCAGCGGCTCACTAGACGAGTGGTCGGCGTGGCTACTGGCGGTAGCACCAACGTCGTCTCATCAAACCTCGGTGCGACCCCGCCGGCTCTCAACCAGCCAGATGGCACCGACGCCGACTACTTCGCCATGAAGTCTCTCTACCCTGGCGTCACCAAGGCGATCATGCATCGCACCGGCGGAGTGTTGGCCTTGCTCTCGGGAAGAGTGCACCAACAGGTCTTCGTCACGTTGCTCGCATATCAGCCCGGCCGTCCCAATTCGAATGACCAGCTGTGGCAGGATCTCTCGGGCGCTTTGAGCGACTACTCACTCACCGCAACCACGGGCTGGGGGATGCGCGACGTGGCGGATGCGATTGCAGACCAAGCGGATTCGTCCGAACTGTGTGACCTGACAACGTAGCAAGCGACAAGACAAGGACTTAGGAAATGAACAACGTACTCGATCTATTTGACCAGACGGTGTTTGTCGGCGAGCGGGCGACCGGCGCGACCAACTTGCTGCAGGTCGTCTGGGTGTACAACCGCGCGATCGACATCGACGGTCTGCGCCGGTTCCATGATCAGCTTCAGCGGGGGCGGTTATCGCGCCGCATCGAACGCTCACCTTTGCCGTTCGGCCGCCATCGCTGGGTCTCGCCCAGCGGTCAGTCCGAACTCGAGATCGCTGCGGCCCCGCGGCCGCGCGAAGAATTCGATGCCTGGCTGACCGGGCAGGCCAACACTCTGCTGGATGCCGAGCACGGACCCGGATGGCACCTCGCGGTGCTGCCGTTCACCGACGGCGGCGCCGGGGTGAGCTTGGTGATCTCTCATTGCCTTACCGACGGCGTCGGGCTCTGCGAAGCGTTGGCAGACGCCGCTTCCGGTCGTCACGACCCGGTCACCTGGCCGGCCGCCGGGTCACGCCGGCGGCGGCAGGCGCTGCGCGAAGACGCCCGCCAAACCGTGCGCGACATGCCCGCTATCGGCCACGCCGTTGCCGGCGCGGCACGGTTCGCAGGGCGTAACAACGGCGCGGATGCATCGGCCACTCAGCCACTGACCGTGCCACCTGTGCCGCCCGCCGAAGCCGACAAAGTCGTCACGCTCCCGACGGCAACGGTCTTTCTCGACGCCGACGAGTGGGACGCCCGCGCAGACGCACTCGGGGGCACCGCCAACACGCTGCTCGCGGGAGTGGCGGCCCGCCTCGCCCGGCGAGTGGGACGCCTCGCGGCAGATGGCTCGGTCGCGTTGACGTTGCCCGTGAGCGAGCGTATTCCAGGCGATACCCGCGCCAACGCCATCACGAATATCGACATCACCGTCGACCCTGCACCTGCGGTGACAGACCTGCGCGACATCCGGGCCGCAATCAAGCAAGCGCTGATCCGCTCCAAGGACGTGCTCAACGAGCGGTGGGCAGTACTGCCGATCGTTCCGCTGTTGCCCCAGTGGCTGGTCAGGCGATGCGTGGGATTCTCCGCCGGCAGTGCGGCCAGCGTCGTCTCATCCAACCTAGGCGTGGTCAACCCGGCCGCCTACCGGCCAGACGGCACAGGTGCCGACCAATTCGTCATGAGGACCCTCGGCCCAGGTGTGACAAAGGCGATCATGCACCGACTGGGCGGATTACTGGTGGTGTTGTCGGGAAGGACGCAGGGACGTGTCTTCGTGTCGGTCCTTTCGTATCAGCCCGGCCGTCCCACCTCGAATGACGGCTTGCGACGAGATCTTTCGGCCGCCCTGAGCGATTTCTTACTTGCCGCCACCACGGGCTGGGGAAGCAATAACTTGGCGGATGCGATTGCAGGTCAGTCGGATGCGCCCGAACTGTGTGACCTGACCACGTAAGCAAGCGACAAGACAAAGGTCTAGAACGATGAGCAACGTACTCGACTTGGTCGACCAGACCGCGTTTCTCGGCGAGCGAGCAACCAAAGCAACCAACCTGCTGCAGGTCGTCTGGGTGTACAACCGCGCGATCGACATCGACGGTCTGCGCGACTTCCACCGCCATCTCCAGCAGGGGCGGCTATCGCGCCGTATCGAACGCTCACCGTTGCCATTTGGCCGCCATCGCTGGGTCTGGCCCAGCGATCAGCCCGAACTCGAGATCGCGGCCACCCGCCCGCGTGGAGAATTCGACGCCTGGGTCGACGAGCAGGCCAACACCCCACTGGATCCCGAGCGCGGACCCGGATCGCACCTCGCGGTACTGCCGTTCACCGACGGTGGCGCCGGGGTGAGCTTCGTTACCTCCCATTGCCTCATCGACGGGGTCGGGCTCTGCGAAGCGTTGGCCGACGCCGCTTCCGGCCGCCACGACCCGATCAACTGGCCCGCCGCCGGCTCACGGCGGCGCTGGCAAGCGCTGCGCGAGGACGCCCGTCAAACCGTGCGCGACATCCCCTCCATGGGCCGGGCCGTCGCCGCGGCAGCGCGATTCGCCCGACGTAGCCGCGTCGGTGAATCGGCCACCCAGCCACCGACCGCGCCGCGTTCGCCGTTCGTAGGACCTGACGAACACGTCGCTCCCCCAATGGCAACGATCTTCGTCGACGCCGACGAGTGGGATGCCCGCGCACACGCGCTCGGCGGGACCAGCAACGCGCTACTCGCGGGATTGGCGGCCCTGCTCGCCCAGCGAGCGGGACGGGTCACCGCAGAAGGCTTCGTCACCTTGGCGCTGCCCGTCAACGAGCGCACGCCGGGCGATACGCGCGCCAACGCAATCACCGCTGTTGACATCACGGTCGACCCTGCAGCCGCGACGACGGACCTGCGCAACATCCGCACCGCACTCAAGCAAGCCCTGATTCGCCGCCAGGAGATCCCCGACGAACGGTGGGCATTGCTGCCCCTGTCTCCACTGCTGCCGCAGTGGCTCATCAGGCGAATGGCCGGCGTGGCCCTCGGCGGCGCGACGACCAGCGGATCATCCAACCTCGGTGCGCTCAACCCGGCCGCCAACCGGCCAGACGGAACAGACGCCGATCACTTCGCGATGAGGACGCTCTACCCGGGGGTGACCAAGGCGACGATGCACCATACCGGCGGACTGCTGGGATTGCTCTCCGGAACGGTGCACGGACAGGTCTTCGTCTCGGTCTTCGCGTATCAGCCGGGCCGCTCCAACTCGAATTACGGCCTGCGACGAGACCTTTCCAGCGCCCTGAGCGAGTTCTCGCTGACCGCCACCACGGGTTGGGGATGCCCTAGGCCGGTGGGGGCGGCCGGATAAGCGCCAGCGGCGGCTGAGCACAATGCGCAAAACCGCGATAATCGGCGCTTTCGCCGACTATCGCTGACAAGCGCGACACGGGCGCAAGCGTCGCCGTAGGTTCGGTCTCATTGAACAACCGAAATGCTCGAACGATTTCCAGCGTGAAGTAATCGCGCTGACGCGCAAAGTAATTCGTGAACAACCGTGAGGAATTCCCCGTGTTGATGAAGGCCACCACTACCAGGACCACGAAGTGCTTCGATGGTTTCTCCCTGTTGGGTCGCGTCGTGGTGCGCGCTCCCTGGCTCGTCATCACTGCCTGGATCGCCCTGGTCTTGGTGCTGTCCGTGGCGTTCCCGGCGCTGACGAAGGTCGTGGAAAGCCAAACGATGCAGCCGCTGCCGCCGCAGGCGATGGCGGCCACCGAGCAGATGGCCAAGGACTTCCATGAGTCCGCACAGAACATCGTTGTCGTCGCCATGACCGACGAGCACGGCCTGACGCCCGCAGACAACGACACATACCGCGCACTGGCCGACAAGCTGCGCGGTGACACTTCCGATGTGTCCGCGGTGCAGGACTTCATCAGCACGCCTGTGTTGCGCCAGTTGATGGTCAGCACCGACAACAAGGCGTTCTACATGGCGGTGACTCTGAAGGCACCCGCCGGCTCCCCCGAGTCATCGCACGCCTACCAACGGATCGCCCAAATCGTCAAGCAATCCACCGCCGGCTCGGCGCTCACAGCGCATGTGACCGGACAGGCGGCCATCGTCGGCGACATGTCGATCGTCACCGCGCGCGACATGCACGTCATCGAGATCGCCACCGCGCTACTGGTACTGATCATCCTTCTGGTGATCTACCGGCGACCCGTTACCGTCTTACTTCCCCTGATCACGATCGGTGTGTCAGTCGCATCAGCCCAAGGGTTGGTGTCTGCACTGACCGAGATCGGTCTCAACGTATCGGCCATGACGATCGTGTTGATGACGGCGATGATCGTTGGCGCCGGAACCGACTATGCCGTGTTCTTGATCAGCCGCTATCACGAATACATCCGCTCCGGCGTGGACTCCGACGTGGCTGTGCAAAGGGCAATGAGCTCCATCGGCAAGGTGATCGGCGCATCGGCAGCCACGGTGGCCGTCACGTTTCTCGGCATGATCTTCACCCAGCTGCCCGCGTTCACGAGTGTGGGTCCGGCGCTTGCGGTTTCGATCGCAGTGGCGTTCGTCGCTGCCGTCACGCTGTTGCCCGCCGTTTTGGTGCTGGCGGGCCGGCGAGGGTGGGTCGCACCGCGGCGGGCGCTCACCGACCGACTGTGGCAGCGCTCTGCGATTCATATCGTCCGACGGCCCAAGGCACATTTGGCGATCAGCCTGACAATACTGATCGCACTCGGGGCTTGTGCACTGTTCATGCACCCGACATACAACGACCGCATGCAGTTACCTGGGTCAGCGGAGAGCAACCTGGGATATTCCACGATGGCGGCGCACTTCTCGACGAGCAGCCTGCTGCCGGAGTACATCTACATCCACTCGCCGCACGACTTGAGGACGCCCCAGGCGCTGGCCGACATGGAACAGATGGCGCAGCGTGTGGCTCAGCTGCCCGATATCGCGGCAGTGCGGGGTGTCACACGCCCGACGGGCCAGCCGCTCGACCAGACCAAGGTCAGCTATCAAGCCGGTGAGGTCGGCTCCAAGCTCCAGGACGCGTCCTCCCAGATCAACAGCAAGACAAGCGATCTCGATGCACTCAGCGGCGGAGCTCACCAGCTGGCAACCAGTCTCGCCGGCGTTCGCGACCAGGTCGATCGGGCCGGCCAGTCGATGACGGCGATGACGGGTGCGCTCAGCCAGGTACAGCAGCAGCTCGCGGGAACTCAAACAACACAGTTGCTTGACACCATTCGGTCATACGCGAACAGCGTCGGAAGCAGCCAGACGACGGTCAACGACGTCGTCAACTCCGCAGCCCCGATGCTGGACGCGCTGAACAACAGCCCGCAGTGCGACGCCGACCCCGCCTGCAGCGCCGGCCGCGCCAAACTGCAGCAACTCGCTGCCGCGGGCTATAACCAAACCGACGCGTCCGCACAAAGTGTGCTGTCCACGGTGCAGCACCTGAGCACACTCCTGCAGTCGGCAGGCGCCAATCTGCGGTCCGCCGGGATCACCAGTCCCGCAGCCGCACAACAGAAGATCGCACAGGTGGAACAGGGCGCCAGTGCGTTGGCCGACGGTAGCAAGCAACTAGCGACCGGCG
>DASQCE010000640.1:0-31672 GCA_035634855.1 Mycobacterium sp. | reverse complement strand
ACGCGGTCGGCGGAGAGATGGACTCCAAGGTCGAACGCGATCTGCGGGTCACGACCTACGGCTGGCTGGCATTCACCTTCGAGATGTGTCGGCAGCGACTTATCGATCCTTCGATCGATGCCGGATACCTTGCGGATGCCTGTGCGCATGCCCTGCTCGACGCGGTCGGGCGGGTGCCCGGTATTCCCGTTGAGCTGGCCGAAGCCGTCGCAGCCGAGCATCGCTGATATTTGTCGGTGCACGTTGGCACCATGACTAGATGAGCTCAGATCCACTTGGGCGCTTCAGCGCGCTGACCCGCGAGTGGTTCACCGGTACCTTCGCGGCGCCGACCGCCGCGCAGGCCGAGGCGTGGTCGGCCATCGCCGACGGCAATAACACGCTGGTCGTCGCGCCGACCGGGTCCG
Source organism: Mycobacterium sp. (assembly GCA_035634855.1). GTDB lineage: Bacteria > Actinomycetota > Actinomycetes > Mycobacteriales > Mycobacteriaceae > Mycobacterium. Next base: position 31,265 of record DASQCE010000640.1, on the reverse strand, counting down.
GAAAGACGCTGGCCGCTTTCCTGTGGGCCATCGACCGGCTGGCCTCGTCGGAACCCAGACCAGCGCCCGATTCGTGTCGGCGTCCCACCGCCGGCAACGCGACCCGGGTGCTGTACGTGTCGCCGCTGAAGGCGCTGGCCGTCGACGTCGAACGCAACCTTCGCACCCCGCTGACCGGCATCGGCCGGGTCGCCGAGCGCCGGGGTGCGCCCGCTCCGGACATCCGTGTTGGGGTGCGGTCCGGCGACACGTCGCCCGCCCAGCGCCGCGAGCTGATCACCAAACCGCCGGACATCCTGATCACCACGCCGGAGTCGTTGTTCCTGATGCTGACCTCGGCGGCGCGCGAGACGCTGACCGAGGTGCAGACAGTCATCGTCGACGAAGTGCATGCTGTCGCCGGCACAAAACGCGGCGCACACCTGGCCCTGTCGCTGGAGCGGCTCGACCAGCTGTTGGCCACACCGGCCCAGCGCATCGGGCTGTCGGCGACCGTGCGGCCGCCCGAGGAAGTGGCGCGGTTCTTGTCGGGTCAGGCGAGGACGACGATCGTCGCGCCGCCCGCCAGCAAGACCTTCGACCTCTCAGTCCAGGTGCCGGTCCCGGACATGGCCGCGCCGAACAACCAATCTATTTGGCCCGACGTCGAGGCACGGATCGTCGATCTGGTCGAGGCGCACCGCAGCTCGATCGTGTTTGCCAACTCGCGGCGGCTGGCCGAGCGACTGACCTCACGCCTCAACGAGATTCACGCCGAACGGTCGGGCATCGAACTGGCCGGTGGGCGTAACCCTCAGGTCGGCGGCGGCGCACCGGCGCAGCTGATGGCCAGCGGCCAGTCCTTCGGGGCTGAGCCGCTGCTGGCTCGCGCGCATCACGGCTCCGTAAGTAAGGAGCAGCGCGCGCTGGTGGAGGACGACCTCAAGAGCGGACGCCTGCGCGCCGTCGTCGCGACTTCCAGCCTGGAATTGGGCATCGACATGGGGGCGGTCGATCTGGTGATCCAGGTCGAGGCGCCGCCGTCGGTGGCCAGCGGCCTGCAGCGCATCGGCCGCGCCGGTCATCAGGTCGGCGAGATCTCCCAGGGTGTGCTGTTTCCCAAGCACCGCACCGACCTGATCGGGTGCGCGGTAACCGTGAAGCGGATGCTGTCCGGCGAGATCGAAACCATGCGTGTGCCGACGAACCCGCTCGACGTGCTGGCCCAGCACACGGTGGCGGCGTGCGCGCTGGAGCCGCTGGACGCCGATCGCTGGTTCGACGCGGTGCGTCGTAGCGCGCCGTTCGCGACGTTGCCGCGCAGCGCATTTGAGGCAACGCTGGACCTGCTGTCCGGCAAGTACCCGTCCACCGAGTTCGCCGAGCTGCGGCCGCGGCTGGTGTACGACCGGGATGAAGGCACGCTGACGGCGCGACCGGGCGCGCAGCGGCTGGCGGTGACCTCCGGCGGCGCGATTCCGGACCGCGGCCTATTCACCGTCTATCTGGCCACCGACTCCGAAAAGCCTTCGCGGGTCGGCGAACTCGACGAGGAGATGGTCTACGAATCCCGGCCCGGCGACGTGATCTCGCTGGGTGCCACCAGTTGGCGTATCACGGAGATCACCCACGACCGGGTACTGGTCATCCCGGCGCCGGGCCAACCCGCGCGGCTGCCGTTCTGGAAGGGGGACGGCGTAGGCAGGCCGGCCGAATTGGGTGCGGCCGTCGGCGCTTTCACCGGCGAGCTGGCGCGCCTGGGCCGCGAGGAGTTCGCGGAGCGTTGCCGTGCGATGGGTCTTGACGAGTTCGCGTCCGACAACCTGTGGCAGCTGCTCGACGACCAGCGACAGGCCACCGGCACGGTGCCGAGCGACACCACGTTTGTGGTCGAACGGTTTCGCGACGAGCTGGGCGACTGGCGAGTGATCCTGCACTCCCCCTATGGGCTTCGGGTGCACGGACCGCTTGCGCTTGCGGTGTCACGGCGGCTGCGGGAACGCTACGGCATCGACGAGAAGCCGACGGCCTCCGACGACGGCATCATCGTGCGGCTGCCCGACACCGAAGACGCAGCGCCCGGTGCCGACCTGTTCGTGTTCGACGCCGACGAGATCGAACCGATCGTCACCGCCGAGGTGGGCGGCTCGGCGCTGTTCGCCTCGCGGTTCCGCGAATGCGCTGCCCGCGCACTGCTTTTGCCGCGACGGCATCCGGGCAAGCGCTCGCCGTTGTGGCATCAGCGGCAGCGCGCTGCACAACTCCTGGACGTCGCCCGCAAGTACCCCGACTTCCCCATCGTGCTGGAGGCGGTCCGCGAATGCCTGCAGGACGTGTATGACGTGCCCGCCCTCACCGAGCTGATGCACCGGGTGGCACAGCGCCGGTTGCGCTTGGTCGAGGTGGAGACCGCGACCCCGTCACCGTTTGCGGCGTCGCTGTTGTTCGGCTACGTCGGCGCATTCATGTACGAGGGCGACAGCCCGCTGGCCGAGCGGCGCGCCGCCGCGCTGTCACTGGACAGCGTGCTGCTGGCCGAGCTGCTGGGCCGGGTCGAGCTGCGGGAGCTGCTCGATCCGCAAGTCATCGCGACTACCACTCAGCAGCTGCAACACCTCAGCTCCGACCGGCTGGTCCGCGACGCGGAGGGCATCGCGGATCTGTTGCGGGTGCTGGGCCCGCTGACCGAGCAGGAGATCGCCGACCGCTGCACGACGCGGGAAGTGGGCGGCTGGCTGGACGGCTTGCAGGCCGCCAAGCGCGCACTGACTGTCTCGTTCGCGGGCCAAACCTGGTGGGCGGCGATCGAAGACATCGGCCTGCTCCGTGACGGCGTTGGAGTGGCGGTGCCCGTCGGGGTGCCCGCCGCCTTCACCGAATCAGTGGCCGATCCGCTCGGCGAGCTACTGGGCCGCTATGCCCGCACGCACGGCCCGTTCACCACGTACGACGCCGCGGCCCGCTTCGGCCTCGGGCTGCGGGTCACCGGTGACGTGCTCGGCAGGCTCGCCATCGACGGCCGGCTGATTCGAGGTGAGTTCACCGACTCCACTTCTGCGGTATTGCCGGTTCCCGCCAGCGCTGGCGACCAATGGTGCGACGCCGATGTGCTCAAGATCCTGCGACGGCGGTCGCTGGCCGCGCTGCGAGCGCAGGTCGAGCCCGTCAGCACCGAGGCATACGGTCGCTTCCTGCCGTCCTGGCAGCAGGTGGGGTCGCACAATTCGGGCATCGATGGCCTGGCCGCCGTCATCGATCAGTTGGCCGGAGTACCGATCCCGGCCTCGGCGGTTGAGCCGCTGATATTCGGGCAGCGGGTGCGCGACTACCAACCCGCGATGCTCGATGAGCTCCTGGCCTCCGGCGAGGTCACCTGGTCGGGGGCGGGTCAGATCGGCGGTGGCGACGGCTGGATCGCGTTCCATCCCGCAGAGTCCGCGCCGTTGACGCTGGCCCCGCCGACGGAGATCGAGTTCACCGACACCCATCGAGCGATCATGGCCACGCTTGGCGGAAGTGGCGCCTACTTTTTCCGTCAGCTCGCCGACAACGATTCCGAACGGTTCAAACAGGCAGCCAAACAAGCACTGTGGGAACTGATTTGGGCTGGCTGGATCACCGGCGACACGTTCGCCCCGGTGCGCGCGATGTTGTTCGGCACCCGTCGATCGGCCGGCCGTCGCGGGGCCCCGGCGCACCGGCAACGGCAGAGACCACCTCGGTTGAGCCGCTACAGCGTCGCGCACGCGCAGGCCCGCAGCTCCGACCCGACGGTGGCCGGCCGGTGGTCGGCGTTGCCCGCCGCCGAGCCCGAGTCGACCGTGCGGGCGCATTTCCAGGCCGAGCTGTTGCTCAACCGCTACGGCGTGCTGACCAAGGGCGCGGTCGGGGCCGAGGAGGTGCCGGGCGGCTTCGCGATGCTGTACAAGGTGCTGACCGCCTTCGAGGACGCCGGCCGGTGCCAGCGGGGTTACTTCGTGGAGTCATTGGGCGGGGCCCAGTTCGCGGTCGCCTCGACCGTCGACCGGCTGCGGTCCTACCTCGACGGTGTCGAGCCGGACCGCCGGGAGTACCACGCGGTCGTGCTGGCAGCGGCCGATCCCGCCAACCCGTATGGCGCCGCCCTGCCGTGGCCCTCGAAGACGAAGGCTGACGAAGAGGTATCGCACCGGCCGGGCCGCAAGGCGGGCGCGCTGGTGGCGGTTGTCGACGGTGAGCTCGCTTGGTTTCTCGAACGCGGCGGCCGCTCGCTGCTGAGCTTCACCGACGACGCCGAGGCACATGCCGCGGCCGCGGCGGCGCTGACCGATCTGGTAAGCGCCGGGCGCATCGGTTCGCTGCTGGTCGAGAAAGTCAACGGGGTGCCGGTGCTGGAACCGGTCGCGGTCGGCGAGCGCGCCGCGGTGCAGGACGCGTTGACCGGCGCCGGGTTCGCCCGCACACCGAGGGGCCTGCGGCTCCGATGACGACGGCATCGGACTGATCGGATCACACTCAGATCCCACTGCAGTCTGGGCTGGTGAAGCCGTTGACCTCATCACTGAATTGGACTCCGCGAGCGCCTTGGTCGCACGCATCGCCCAGCAGGCCGAGCACGCAATCACCACGATGGGGAACAGCGTCCGAGCGCCGCGTGTTCGGCAATGACATGACTTCCCCCATCGCAACACCCTTCGGTTCCGAATCGACCGCGGCCGACGTCATCGCCGGCGTTGACCTGGGCGACAAGACCGCCATTGTCACCGGTGCGGCTTCGGGCATAGGTGTGGAGACCGCTCGGGCGCTGGCAGGCGCAGGCGCTGCCGTCACGCTGGCGGTCCGCGACACCGCCACCGGCAACCGCGTCGCCGCTGAGATCCGTGAGAGCACCGGCAACCCGTCGGTGAACGTCGGCGCCCTCGACTTGTCCGACCTGTCCAGCGTCGCCGCGTTCGTGCGCGCGTGGAGTCGGCCGTTGGACATCCTGGTCAACAACGCCGGGGTGATGGCGGTGCAGGAACTCACCGTCTCACCGAGCGGCCACGAATTGCAGTTCGCCACAAACCATCTCGGCCACTTCGCGCTCGCCACCGGCCTCCATCGGGCACTCGCTTCGGTGAGCTCGGCGCGCATTGTATCGGTCAGCTCCAGCGGGCACCTGCGCTCACCGGTGGTGTTCGACGACATCGATTTCGCATTCCGCGACTACGACCCGTTCGGCGCCTACGGGCAATCCAAGACTGCGAACATCCTATTCGCCGTGGAAGCCACTCGTCAGTGGGCCGACGACGGCATCACCTCGAACGCCTTGATGCCCGGCGGGATCCTGACCCCTCTGCAGCGCCACCTGCCTCCCGACTACGGCCAGCAGGCCGAGGAGCGGTTCCGACGGGCGGGGTCGCGGCTGAAGACTGTCGAGCAGGGCGCCGCGACGTCGGTGCTGCTGGCCACCTCGCCGCTGCTGGACGGCGTCGGCGGCCGGTACTTCGAGGACTGCAACGAGGCGACGGTTGTGCATCGGCGCTCGGAGACGACGATCGCCGGCGTCGCACCGTATGCGCTCGACCCGGCCAACGCGGAACGGCTATGGGATCTCTCGCTGAAGCTGATTCAATGAGACATGCCTGAGGGCGACACCGTCTGGCACACCGCCACCATCCTGCGCGATGCACTGGCCGGGAAGACACTGACGCGATGCGACGTCCGCGTGCCGAAATACGCCACCGTCGATCTGACCGGCCAGGCCGTGGACGAGGTGATCAGCCGGGGAAAGCATCTGTTCATCCGCGTTGGTTCGGGCAGCATCCATTCGCATCTGAAGATGGAGGGCAGCTGGAAGGTCAACCCGGCCAGCAAGCCGAGCAGGGCCGGACATCGGATCCGGATCATCTTGGAGGCGGGCGACATTCAGGCAGCAGGCATCGATCTTGGAATGCTCGAAGTACTGGAGCGCCAGCAGGATATGCAGGTGGTCGCCCACCTCGGCCCCGACCTGCTCGGCGACGACTGGGATCCGCATGTCGCGGCGGCGAACCTGACGGCCGACGCGGACCGCCGGCTGTCGGAGGCGCTGCTTGACCAACGGGTGATGGCCGGCGTCGGCAACGTCTACTGCAACGAACTGTGCTTTGTCACCGGGCACCTGCCGACCACTCCGGTCAGCGAGGTCAAGGACCCGCTGCGGATGGTGCAACGGGTCCGGGACATGCTGTGGCTCAACCGCTCTCGGTGGAATCGCACCACGACGGGCGATACCCGGCGCGGCCGCGAGTTGTGGGTCTACGGCCGCGCCGGGCTGCCGTGCCGTCGCTGCGGCACGGCGATCGAGTCCGATTGGGCCGGCGAGCGGATCAGCTATTGGTGCCCGAACTGCCAGCGCTGACCCGCGCCGATGTTTTCGCTAACCAGGCAGCGCTAGCTTGACGATCTTGCGGACCACCGTGGCGAACTGCTTGGGCAGCGGACCCGTGTTGTACGGGACGCCGTAGCGCCGGCAGATGTCCCGCACCTCTTCAGAGATCTCGGCGTGCCGGTGCGCCGGGATGTCGGGGAACAGATGGTGCTCGATCTGGAACGACAGGTTGCCGGACAGGATGTGAAACAGCTTGCCGCCGGTCAGGTTTGCCGAGCCGAGAACCTGCCGGAAGTACCACATCCCACGCGTTTCGGCCTTGGTCTCCTCGACGGAGAACTCCTGGACGTCCTCGGGGAAGTGACCGCAGAAGATGATCATGTAGGACCAGATGTTGCGGATCAGGTTGGCGGTCAGGTTTCCTGCGAACACCCACGGCGCGAACGGTCCCGCCAGCAGCGGGAACGCCACATAATCCTTGAGCGTCTGCCGCTTGGTCTTGCGCCAGATTCCCTCGAGGATCTCGCGCTTGTCCGCAAGCGTGATCTCACCGGCGCGAATGCGCTCGGTCTCCAGCTCGTGCAGCGCCACGCCGTACTGGAACAGCACCATCAGCAGGAACGCATAGATCGGGTTGCCGAGGAAGTACGGGCGCCACTTCTGGTCCTTGCTCATCCGCAGGATGCCGTAACCGATGTCGCGGTCCATCCCGACGATGTTCGTGTACGTGTGGTGCATGTAATTGTGCGAGTGGCGCCACTGGTCGCCAGGGCACGCGGTGTCCCATTCGAACCCGCGGCTGGAGATCGCCGGATCGCCCATCCAGTCGTACTGGCCGTGCATCACGTTGTGGCCGATCTCCATGTTGTCGATGATCTTCGACAGGCCGAGCATCGCCGTGCCCGCCAGCCAGAACGGCGGGAAGATGCCGCCGAACAGCAGCGCGCGCCCGCCGACCTCGAGAGCGCGCTGCGCCTTGATGATCTGACGGATGTAACTGGCGTCGCGTTCGCCCAGATCGGCGATGACGCGTTCCTTCAGCCCATCGAGCTCACGGCCGAACGCCTCGGCCTGCTCGGGTGTCATGGTGACGGTCTTGCCGCCGACGGTCTTCTGAAGTGCCTTTGGGGCAGGAGTAATGGTGGTGACGGTCATGTCGAGCACCTTTCGTCTATAGCGCGATGTCGACGTCGCCGACGGGGGCGGACACGCAGATCTGCACGTCCTCCTGCTCGGCGCTCGACACCGCTCCGGTGATGAGGTTGCGCACCGCGCCACGGGTCTTGCGGCGGGTGCAGCTGTGGCAGATGCCCATTCGGCATCCGCTTTCGGGTGTCAGGCCCGCGGCCTCCGCCTGCTCCAGTAGCGGCCGGCCGTCGTCGGTCACCTCGACGCCGCTGTCGGCGAAGGTGACGCTGCCGCCCGACGCCTCGGCCGGGACGTCGAACACGGGCGGGACGAAGCTCTCCGATAGTACGTTCGCGCAGTGTCCGCGCACGGCCTCGACCAAAGCAGGTGGGCCGCAGACGAACACGGCTGTGTCGTCTCCGGGGTCGGGCATCGCGGCGGCCAGGTGCTCGGAACCGAATCGACCGTCGAGGTCGGTGCCGGCGCGCACGCGGGTGTAACCGTGCAGCACCTTCACGCCCGGCATGGCATCGAGCTGGTCGCGGTAGCAGGCTTCCTCCGCAGCGCGTGCGTAGTGAATGAACGCGACCTCGCCGGTGAAGCCCTCGGCGCGCAGTGTGCGCAGCATCGACATCACCGGCGTGACGCCGCTGCCGCCGGATACGAACAGGATGCGCCGCGGGCGCCGCGTGGGGAGAACGAAGTCTCCGCCGACGGAATCCAGCCCGACGACCATGCCGGGCCGGGCGTGCTCGTAGAGGTAGTTGGACACCAGGCCGCCGTCGTGGCGGCCCACGGTCAGTTCGATATGCAGGGCCCCCTCGGCGCTGGCCGGCGAATAAGGCCGGGTGCGGCGACGGCCGTCGATCTCGACAGTGAGGTTGATGTGCTGGCCGGCGCGGAAACCGGCGAATGCCCGGTTGGGCTCCAGGATCAGTGTGACGCTGCGCCGGGTCTGCCGCCGCACCGCGACGATCTTGGCCCGGGCTTCGCCCGTGGTCCACGTCGGGGCGACCAGCTCGGTGTACCGGTCCACGCCATGGGGCCCGGTCAGCAGGTCGGCCAGCGGTGACCGGAGCACTCGCCGCGTCAAAGTTTGAGTGAACATATGTACACCGTGCGCCACGCTGCGGGCAGGAGTCAACAGATTCGAGCAGGTTGTGGTAGGTTTCACACAGTGAACAGTCGTACGCCCAGTTCACGAACGAGCAGATCCAGTCGTTCGAGTAAGTCGCGCTCCCGGGACAGCCTGTCGCGTGAGGAGCGCAAGGAAGCCACCCGCCGGGCCATTGTCGCGGCGGCGATGAAGCTGCTCGAGGACCGCAGCTTCGCCGCGCTGAGCCTGCGTGAGGTCACCCGGGAGGCGGGCATCGTGCCTGCGGCGTTCTATCGGCATTTCGAGTCGATGGAGGCGCTCGGGCTGGTGCTGATCGACGAGTCGTTCCGCAGGCTGCGCGACATGCTGCGTGGCGCACGCGCGGGCAAGCTGGATCCGAACCGGGTCATCGAGTCCTCAGTCGACATCCTCATCGACGGCGTCAACGAAGATCGCGAGCACTGGCGCTTCATCGGGCGTGAGCGCTCCAGCGGTGTGACGGTGTTGCGCTACGCGATCCGCACCGAGATCCGGTTGATCACTTCGGAGTTGGCGATCGACCTGGCCCGCTTTCCCGGGCTGAACACATGGAGCGGCGAGGATCTCAACATCCTGGCCAGCCTGTTCGTGAACTCGATGATCGTGATCGCCGAGGCCATCGAGGACGCCAATGACCCGGCAGCGATCGAGGAGATCAAGCGCACGGCGGTAAAGCAGCTGAGGATGATCGCCGTCGGCGTCAGCGGGTGGCGCAGCGCGGGATAGCGTGAGGCGCATGCCGCACCTGGAACTGACCTTTCCGCGTCCCGACATCGCGGTGCTGACGCTCAACCGGCCCGAGAAGCTTAACGCGCTGAACTACGAGATAGTCGAGGAGCTGCACGCCTCGCTTGATGCCATCGGCGCCAACAACGACTGCCGGGTCGTGGTGATCACCGGGGCGGGGCGGGGATTCTGCTCGGGTCTTGACCTGGCCGACCCGAACCCAGCACAGACGGGCGGCGGCACGGAGTTCCCGCGGTCGGGCATGCGCTGGCAGGAACGCATCGCAAACCTGACCGCGCGGATACACCGTCTTCGGCAGCCGGTGATCGCGGCGGTCAACGGTCCCGCGTACGGCGGAGGCTTCGGCATCGCGCTGGCCTGCGACATCCGGCTTGCGTCTCAGTCGGCGCGGTTCTGCACGCAGTTCATCAAGCTGGGGCTCGGCGGCTGCGACATCGGGGTCAGCTACACGCTGCCACGCATCATCGGCGCAGGCCCGGCGTTCGACCTGATCCTCACCGCGCGCGTCGTCGACGCCGAGGAGGCACTGCGGTTGGGCATCGTCTCGCGGTTGTCGGATTCGGTGTTCGACGACGCACTGGCCATCGCCGAAACGCTGTGCAGCTACGGCAAATTCGGGCTCGAATCGACCAAGCAGGTGTTGTGGGCGAACCTCGAAGCGTCGAGCCTGGAGGCGGCGTTGCACATGGAGAACCGCGGTCAAATCCTGGCGTTGACCAGCGGGGAGATGCTCGAGGCGGCTAACGCGGCGTTCCACCACCGTCAGCGATGATGACCTGACCGGTGATGTAGCTGCCTGCGTTCGACGTCAACAGCAATGCGGCACCGACCATTTCGTCGGGCGAAGCCAGCCGCTTCACGAGCGTGCCGCCGACCATGTAGTCGATCGCCTCTTTCGGGTTGTTGCGCATCATGTCGGTATCGACCGGCCCCGGCGCGAGCGCGTTGACCCGGATACCGAACGGGACGTAGGCGGCGGCCATCGACCGGGTGAACGACAGAAGCGCGGCCTTGCCCGCGGCGTACATCGATACCACGGGCGCGAATTGAAACGCGCCCGTCGACACCATATTCAGGATCGCGGCATGCGGGCTCTTCTTCAGATGAGGCAGGGCGTGCTGCACCAGGAACACCGGGCCGCGCAGGTTCACCTCGTACGACTTGGTCCATGCGTCGACGGTCATCTCCCCGAGCGGCTGCGCGAGCGCGTTGGCGGCATTGTTGACCACCACGTCGAGACCACCGAATTCGTCGACGGTGCGCTGCACGAGGGCACCAAGGGAGTCGACGTCACCGAGATGCGTAGGCACCCCGATGGCCTGGCCGCCGAGCCCCCGCAGGTGCTCCACGGCCTGCTCGCAGGCGTCGGGTTTGCGGCTGGCAACCACGACGCCGGCGCCGGCCAGAACGAACCCCTCCGCCAACGCCAAGCCGATTCCTCTGGTACCACCCGTCACGATGACGGTGCGACCGGTCAAGTCGAAGAGGTGCTGAAAGGCTTCGCGATTCACGCCGTCAGTAGAACAGATCGGGATTCGACGCCACGTACTGCTCAACGGTGTGAGCGGGCTGGCCGGTGATCTGCTCGACGTCGTCGGTGGCGCGGTCGTAGCGGCCTTCGCGATGCAACCGAGCCATGGTGGCGATGTGTTGACTGACGTGGTCGGGCAGACCCACCGGCGCGAGCACGTCACGCTCCCACTTGTCCAGCGGCAGGTCTTCGGCGGAGATCGACCGCTTCAGCGCTCGTGTGTACTGCTCGGCGAGGCCGTTCTCGTCGAGCAGTTCGGGACCGGTGAGTTCGTATATCTGGCCGATCCGACCGGCAGGGTCGCGAAGCAACGCGGCCACCACGCGCGCGACGTCGTCCGCGGCGATCGGTGATGTGCGGCCGGTGCCGAACGGCAGCACCAAGACGCCACGCTCGCGGACGGTCTGTGACGCCAGGAAGGTGAACAATGGATTGTCCAGGAAAACCGTTGGTCTGACGTGGATCACCGGCAGACCGGACCAGTTCAGAACGTGCTCGGCCAGCCAATGCAGCCGATGCTGTTTCGACTCGTCGGTGCTCGTCAGCGTCATCTGCGACACCGTCATCTGGGACATGTTGACGATCACGTCGAGATGGCCACGGTCGAGCGCCACGGCGCACACCTCGGCGGTGGCCCTCAGGTAGTCCGGTGACACGCTCATGTTGAAGAACATGCGGCTTGCGCCATCCATCGCGGCGACGATATCGCCGGCACTGGTCAGGTCACCCACGATCACCTCGGCGCCCATCGCCCGCAGCTGGTCGGCGCGGTCGTCGTCGCGCCGCACCATGGCCCGCACCTGCGCGCCGCCGCCGAGCAACAGCTGCACGACCCGGCGGCTGATGCTGCCGATACCTCCCCCGGCGCCGGTGATCAGATACATGACGCTAGTCGGCAACGGTCCAGATCGAGGTGGCGATCAGATCGCCGCGGTCCAGCCCGGCGGCGCGACGCTCATGCACCTTCAGGTACTCCTCGTTGGACACCATGTCGCGGAAAGCCGCGGGCGACGGATACTCGACGACGACAATGGCCTCCCACCAAGGCTTCTCACCTTCGCCGATGACCACACTGGGCGCTGCACCCGCGAAACGGACGATGCCGCCCACCCGCTGCAAATGCGGCGTGACCTCGTGGGTGTAGCGGATGTAACTCTGCCTGCCACCGTCGGCGCTGAACTGCAGCAGGTTGATCATCACGACAGGCTCGTCGGCCGGCCGTGCGACGAGCGCCGCGGTCTGTTCTGGCGTCGGCTCGAGGGATGGGCTCATCGCTAGATGCAGCCGCTCACGCTGATACGGCGGCCCGCGTTGACGCAGACGCTCACGTTGGGCGCGGGAGGCGGCGGTGGCGGCGCATACAGTGCGTCGTTCAGCTCCGAGAGCGGGTCGGCGCACCCGCTGACGTCGACACGCGCGCCGCCGACCGAGCCGCACACGGTGGCGTTGGCCTGACCCGTTCCCAGCATCGTCAGTCCGGCGGCGAACACAACGATTGCGCATGCCGACGACCAGATCTTCACCACATCGACCCCTTCGTGGTCGTCAAGAACTTCCAGCCAGTTGCGAGCGCGGCGGCCATCCGTCGATTGTGGCAGCGAGTGCGCCTTGTCGTGGCTGAACTCGTTCGATCCGTACGTGGTCGCCGCGGTACTCCGCGCCTGAAGTGACGACCTCGGCATAGGAACCGGCACAGGCGAATTGGCCGAGCACCGACCCGTACACCGACCCCGTCGACCACCGACGAACCGCCGGAAAGTTGCAAATGGCCGCGAGGCGTCGCCGGAGCGTATATATTTGCTCCTTTCGGAATTATTCCCACGCCTGGGCGCCTGGAGCGGCGCCGACGATCTGAGCACGGCCGATCTGATACCCGCGCGGCTTCCGGCGTTGCGGCTTGACAATCTCCGCTGTCACACACAGTGAAAAGTAATTGTGCGAAACGCATTTGGATATGTAGCGATCTTGTTCGACACTAGGCTAGATTTGCCGTCGGCAACCGCACCGTCCCGATCGATTGTCGGCACCACTCGTAGGGAACCGACGGATTCCTTCGTCGCCGACGGGCTCGATGCGTTTGCTAACCAACAATGATGTGCGGTCAGGCGGGGGCCCGCGCCGCACGTCGGTCTTGTCCGTGTTTCAACCTTGGGGGTATCAACCGTGGCCGCTGGCTTCGAGCCGTCACATCGCCGCGAAGTTCAACCGGAACGATCATCCGTCTGTCACCAACGGCCGAAACGGTCTCGCGGTGGGCGTGTTCCCTGGCGTTTGGCGGGATTGAATCCCTTGCGGATCAGCCGTTTCGCGGCGGTGGGGTGCGCGTTGTTAGCTGTCATCATGACCGGTAACGCGCCAGCCAACGCGGTAGTGGCCTGGCGACCGAAGCCACCGCCATTGTCCACCCCGTGGACGCACCTGGTGGGACCGAACAACGCGCTGCCCGAATACCCGCGCCCGCAGATGGCGCGGAAGCACTGGCTGAACCTCAACGGCGTGTGGGATTACACGGGCCGGTCCGGAAAAGCCGTGTTGGCGACACTTCCCTCGGAGAACGAATACCACGAGCGGATTTTGGTCCCTTACCCCACGGAGTCGGCACTGTCCGGGATCCAGCGTCACGACGACCAAATGTGGTACCGCAAGGTTTTCGAGCTGCCCAGTACCTGGCGGGGACAACGCGTGCTGCTTCATTTCGGCGCGGTCGATCAAATCGCCACTGTCTGGGTGAACAACCAGCTAGTGGCCCACCACGAAGGCGGGTATACGGAGTTCAGCGCGGACATCACCCGTGCACTGCGGGCAGGATCGCAGCAGCGGTTGACCGTGCTGGTCCAGGACCGCAACGAGACCAACCCATTCCCGGTCGGCAAGCAGCGCAACGCGCCGGAGGGGCTGTTCTATACGGGATCGTCGGGCATCTGGCAGACGGTGTGGATCGAACCGGTGCCCGCCGCGCATATCGACAAGCTCGACATCACCTCGGACCTGACCGGTTTCACGATCACACCAAGGGTTTCCGGGACGAGAAAAGAGCGCGCCGAAGTGGTCGTCTCCACGCCGGATGGCGCGGAGGTGGCGCACTCGATCGCCACAGCGGGCGCGCCGCTGCGTGTCCTGGTGCCGAACCCGCGCCTGTGGACTCCCGATGACCCGTACCTCTACGACCTCAAGGTGCGGTTGCTCAACCCCGTCGGGAAGGCGGTCGACGAAGTTTCCAGCTATGCCGGGTTGCGCACCATCGGCGTCATCAATGATCCGAAGGGTCGGCCGCGGATCGCGCTCAACGGCAAGATCACCTTCCTTCACGGCCCGCTGGACCAAGGCTTCTGGCCGGACGGGATCTACACCGCCCCCACCGACGAGGCGTTGAAGTTCGACCTCGAGCGGATCAAGGCGATGGGGATGAACTTCGTCCGCAAGCACGGCAAGGTGGAACCGGCGCGGTGGTATTACTGGGCGGACAAGCTCGGGCTGATGGTGTGGCAGGACATGCCGTCGCTGGACGTGTCGCTCGATATTCCGGTGGGCCCCGCCCCGGATCCGGTTCCCGCGGCGAAAGCGAATTTCGAGCGCGAGCTGTCGGCGATGGTGGACCAGCTGCGCAGCGTCACCTCGATCATCGGGTGGGTGGTGTTCAACGAGGGCTGGGGCGAGTACGACACCGCCAGGGTTGCCAACGCCGTGAAAGCCGAAGACCCGACGCGGATGGTGAACGCGAACAGCGGGGTCAACTGCTGCAAATCCCGGCCGGACAGCATGGCCGGGGACATTTACGACGACCACACCTATGTCGGCCCCGGCCGTCCAGTGGTGAACGACGAGCGCGACGACCGGGCGAAGGTCCCCGACACGCAGCCGGTCGTGGTCGACCGTCGGGTGAGGGTGGACGGTGAGTACGGCGGCCTCGGGTTGGTGCTCGACGGGAACCGGTGGCCGGGACGGCCGCAGGCCTACGAGATGGCCGATAGCCAGGCTCGGCTGACCGAGCGCTACGTCGAGGTCAGCCGGGATCTGGAAAAGGCGGTGCGGGAAGGCGGTTTGTCGGGCGCGATCTACACCCAGACGACCGATGTCGAAAACGAGGTCAATGGGTACCTGAGCTACGACCGGAGGTTGATCAAGATGGCGCTTCCGACGGTGGCGGAACGAAATCGCGCGGTGATCGCCGCGGGGACGGACCCGAGCGACCGCCGTTGACGACGGCTGATTCGGCCTACTTCACCCAGAGTCTTCGGGCTGACAACGTGCGTCTGCTTACGAACACGCGCTGATTTCCACTAAGAGGATCCCTGAACTCAAGGCTGTGCGCCAGAAGTCGCATAGGTCGCGAGAAGTCATCGGGTGCCACTTCAACCACGTCGGGATACAACGGATCATTATCGATCGGCAGGCCAATCGAGGCCATATGCACCCTCAGCTGATGTGTGCGTCCACTGCGCGGTGTCAGCCGGTACAGGCCGTCGCCGAGGTGCTCGACCAGTGTCTCGGCGTTCGGCTCACCCGGTTCGTCGACGGCCTGTAGGTGTCCACGCCGCTTGTTGATTCGGCTGCGGAGCAGCATCGGAAACTCGAGGGCCGGGTCGGCGCCCGCCCGCGCCAGGTACGTCTTGCGCACCTCGCCCCGCGCGAACAGCGTCTGATACGCACCTCGCAGCTCTCGGCGTGTCGTCAACAACAGCACGCCCGCAGTCAGCCGGTCCAGCCGATGCGCGGGACTCAGCTCCGGCATGTCGAGTTCGCGGCGTAGCCGCACCAGCGCAGTCTGCGCGACGTGGCGACCCCGCGGCATCGTGGCCAGGAAGTGCGGCTTGTCGACGACAACCATGTCGTCGTCGCGGTGCAGGATCGGGATGTCGAACGGGACCGGCACTTCGTCGCGCAGCTCCCGGTAGAAGTAGACGTGCGCGCCGGCCGGCAGCGCGGTGGTGCCGGTGACCACGGCACCGTCGGGCAAGACGACCTCTCCTGCAAGCACTTTCGCGGCACCTTCGGCGCCCCACCGGGCCAGGAATTCGTCGACCACCACGCCGCCGCGAAGCCGTACCCGCGCCGGGCCGAGGCCGTCGCGCACCGGTAGCGGCGCCGGCCTCACGAAAGCGGCACCGGCTCGAGGATCTCCGCACGCGCCTCCGGCGCCGCGGCCCTCAGCGCGTCCGCGGACTCGTCGTCGGGCTGCTGCTGGGACCGCACCTCCGCGTCGACGCGCGCGATATATGTGGTGACTTCGCGGTCGATATCCTCGGCGCTCCAACCCAGCACGGGCGCAATGACTTCGGCGACCTCACGCGCGCAGTCCACACCGCGGTGCGGGTACTCGATCGAGATCCGCATCCGCCGCGCCAGGATGTCCTCGAGGTGCAGCGCTCCCTCGGCCGCCGCCGCGTACCACGCCTCGACCTTCAGGTACACCGGCGCCTCGGTGATCGGGGTCAACAGTTCCGGCTTGCCTTCGGCCATCGCGAGCACCTCGCCGATCAGCGAGCCGTACCG
Source organism: Mycobacterium sp. (assembly GCA_035634855.1). Lineage (GTDB taxonomy): Bacteria > Actinomycetota > Actinomycetes > Mycobacteriales > Mycobacteriaceae > Mycobacterium. Next base: position 14,921 of record DASQCE010000640.1, on the reverse strand, counting down.
GTCAAGCAGGTGCCGAACCCGATAGGGATGCAATCCGTAATGCGCACCCACACTTTCGGTTTGGTTGATCAGCGCGAAGTATCCGTCGGCACCCATCAGTGGCACCTTCTCCGTGATCGACGGCGCCACCCGGGCCGGGATGTACTCCGCGGCGGCGTCGATCGCGTCCTCGCCCATCACCCGGTAGGTGGTGTACTTGCCACCGGCGATGGCGACCAGGCCAGGCGCGGGCACCGCGACCGCGTGCTCGCGCGACAGCTTCGACGTTTCCTCACTCTCGCCCGCCAGCAGCGGCCGTAGACCCGCGTAGACACCGTCGATGTCGTCATGGGTTAAAGGCGTGGCCAGCACCGTGTTGACGTGCCCGAGGATGTAGTCGATGTCGGCCTTGGTGGCCGCGGGGTGGGCCAGGTCGAGGTTCCAGTCGGTGTCGGTGGTGCCGATGATCCAGTGCGTGCCCCACGGGATGACGAACAGCACGGACTTCTCGGTGCGCAGGATGATCGCCACCTCTGACACGATCCGATCGCGCGGCACGACGACGTGCACGCCCTTGGATGCCCGCACCCGGAACCGACCGCGTTGCTTGGACAGTGCCTGGATCTCGTCGGTCCACACCCCGGTGGCATTTACCACGACGTGGCCGCGCACCTCGGTGATCTCGCCGTTCTCGGAGTCGCGGACCTGCACTCCGACCACCCGGTCGCCCTCGCGCAACAGCGACACCACCTGGGTGGACGAGCGCACCACCGCACCGTAATGGGCCGCCGTGCGCGCGACCGTCATCGTGTGCCGGGCGTCATCGACCACCGTGTCGTAATAGCGGATGCCGCCGATCAACGACGAGCGCTTGAGGCCGGGCGACAGCCGCAGCGCGCCCGCGCGCGTCAAATGCTTCTGCGCCGGAACGGATTTCGCGCCACCGAGTTGGTCGTAGAGGAAGATACCCGCGGCCACATACGGCCGCTCCCACCACCGGTTCGTCAACGGGAAAAGAAACGGCAGCGGCTTGACCAGATGCGGTGCCAGCGTGGTCAGCGACAGCTCCCGTTCGTGCAGCGCCTCGCGGACCAACCCGAACTCCAGCTGTTCGAGGTAGCGAAGGCCGCCGTGGAACATCTTCGAGCTACGGCTCGACGTGCCGGAAGCGAAGTCACGGGCCTCGACGAGCGCGACCTTCAGCCCGCGGGTCGCCGCGTCAAGGGCGGCGCCCGCGCCGACCACGCCACCGCCGATCACGACGACGTCGAATTGCTCGTGGCCGAGACGCTCCCAGGCGTGTCTGCGCTGCTCCGGGCCCAGCAGCGTCTCGCCGTTGACCGAGATCGGGTCGCTCACTTCGAATGGATCCTTGTTACTCGTCGGTACATTTGCCCATTCACAGGTTACTGGGTCCGTCCTGCTCCTCGCGTGCGCAGAAGATCAGTCCAGATCGTCGTGCGCCATCAGTCGCCGCGCCGCCTCGGTGATCGAACCCGATAGCGACGGGTAGACCGAGAAGGTCTGCGCCAGATCCTCGACATCATTGCCGTTCTGCACCGCCAGTGCGATCGGCAGGATCAGCTCGGAGGCGATCGGCGCCACCACAACGCCGCCGATCACCACGCCGGTGGCCGGACGACAGAAGATCTTCACGAAGCCGAGGCGCAGGCTGGACATCTTGGCGCGGGCATTGGTGTTCAGCGGCAGGGTGATCGTCCGCGCCGGCACGGAGCCGTCGTCGATCTTGGATTGTGGCACCCCGACAGCGGCGATCTCCGGCCGGGTGAACACCGCAGCGGCCACCGTGCGCAGGCGGATCGGGCTGAGCCCCTCGCCCAGCGCGTGGTACATCGCGATGCGGCCCTGCATGGCGGCCACGGAGGCGAGCAGCATCAGCCCGGTGCAGTCGCCGGCCGCATAGATACCGGGCACCGTAGTGCGCGAAACCCGGTCGACCTGCAGATAGTCGCCCGGCCCGAGTTCGATGCCGACGCGCTCCAGACCCAGCCCACTGGTGTTCGGCACCGAGCCGACGGTCATCAGCGCGTGGCTGCCCTCGACGGTGCGGCCGTCCGTCATCTTGATGAGCACGCCGTCGTCGGGTGGTTGTCCTCCGCGCGTGCGGGAAGTGCGGGTCACCGACCCTGCTCGGGCGTTCTTGACCAGCGTCACACCGCGTTCGGCCAGCGCGTCCTCCAGCACCGCGGCGGCGTCGGAGTCCTCGTGCGGCAGGATCTGATCGCGGCTGGCGACAACCGTCACCGCGACGCCCAGTTCCGTGTAGGCGTTGACGAACTCGGCGCCAGTGACGCCGGAGCCGACCACGACAAGGTGCTCGGGCAGCTTCTCCAAGTCATAGAGCTGGCGCCAGTTCAGGATTCGCTCGCCATCGGGCTCGGCGTTGGGCAGCACCCGCGGGCTGGCGCCGGTAGCGATCAGCACGACGTCGGCCCGCAGCTTGCTGACGGCGCCGTCATGAGCGGTGATCTTGACGGTATGCGCGGCCATGCCAGGCACATCGTCGACCAGCTCGCCGCGGCCGGCGATCAGCGTCACGCCCTCGCTCTGCAGCCGAGCGGCGATGTCGGCCGACTGTGCGGCCGCCAGTGCCTTGACCCGGTTGTTGATCTTCGGCAGCTCGATCTTCGCGTCCTCGAACTCCAGGACATACCCGAGGTCGGGGGCGCGGCGCAGTTCGGTGCGCACGCCAGTCGAGGCGATGAAGGACTTGGACGGCACACAGTCCCACAGCACGCAGGCGCCGCCGATGCCGTCACAGTCGACGACGGTGACGTCGGCGACCTCGGGGCCGCGAGCTGCGGCGACCAATGCCGCTTCATAGCCGGCGGGCCCGCCGCCGATGATCACGATGCGGGTTGCCACCGCCTTAACCTAGCCAAGGCGACCGTTGATCGCCCAGTCAGTGGGCGAAGCTTTAGGCTTTCCCCGTGCCGCTATACGCCGCCTACGGATCGAACATGCATCCGGAGCAGATGCAGGAGCGCGCTCCCCATTCACCGATGGCGGGCACGGGGTGGCTGCACGGCTGGCGGCTGACGTTCGGCGGCGAGGACATCGGTTGGGAAGGCGCGCTGGCCACCCTCGTCGAGGATCCCGGCGCGAAGGTCTTCGTCGTCCTCTACGACATGACCAAGGAGGACGAGAGGAACCTCGACCGCTGGGAAGGCTCAGAGCTGGGCTTCCACCAGAAGATCCGCTGCAGGGTGGAGCGGCTGTCGTCGGACACCACCACAGATCCCGTGCTGGCGTGGCTCTACGTGCTCGATGCGTGGGAGGGCGGCATACCGTCGGCCCGGTATCTCGGCGTGATGGCCGATGCCGCCGAAATCGCGGGCGCCCCATCCGAATACGTCCACGATCTGCGTACCCGCCCGGCGCGTAACATCGGCCCCGGCACCTAGGCCCTGCCCGCCGAGCGACCATGTCTGTACACGACACACCGCAGTTTCTTGGCATTTTGCGGTCGCTCACGCCGCGCGAGCGCGACGAAGCTGCGCGTCGATCCGCGTAACGAAGTCCCACGACCGATATCTCACATCCTCGAACACGATGGCTATCACGATCCATCCAACGTCCAAGAGGGCGGCGTGGCGCCTGCGATCGCGGCGCATCGCGTCAGCGTCGCTGTGCCAATCGAAGCCGTCGTACTCCACCGCCACCCGCTCCTCGGGCCACGCGAAGTCGAGTCGCCGCAGCTCGCCGTTGCCGTCGATGAGCTCGAATTGCAAGGTCGGGATCGGCAGGCCGCCGTCGATCATCGCCAGCCTGGCCTCGCTCTCCATCGGCGACTCCGCGAGGCCGTCCGCCAGCGCTATCAAGTCGCGAACAGCGACTATGCCACGACGGCCCGCCTGATCGACGGCCGCTCGCCAAAGTTCGGGCCGGGCGCAACTCCTGCTACGCAGCGCGGCGTCGAGTGTCGCCAACGCACGGGGACGACGCAAACTACGCGCCACTTCGACGGCCGTCCACGCAGGAGAGGTGGCCGGCCGTTCGCCGATCGTGACCAGCGGAGCGCCGTCTCGACGATGCACCACGAGACCGTCGGCGGAACGCAGTCGCGAACCCGGCGGACTGAGCACGTGAAAGTCGGCTGGCTGTTCCGTGTCGAATCCGTGCAGGGCGGCGGCCGTACCGAGGCACACCGGAACGGCAGAGCCGCAGCACAAGTCCAGACCATTTAGTCGCAGTTGGTCCGTGGGCTCGCCCCGACAGTAGATACCTTGCCAAATCCGTTCGAGATTGCCGGTTTTCAGCTCGGCCTCGAAGCCGCGCCTGGTGAGGTATTGCAGTATCTGGCTGCTAGTGGCAACCCCACGCTGTTCCTCGAACAATCGGTCGAGCTCGTCCATGACGCCGATCGTCGATGCCGCGGATCGCGATCGAAAGTGTCAAGGGCTGAGCTGTGGATGACTGGCGCTTTGTGGACAGCCAGCCCGCGCGAGCGACCGCAAAATGCCAACAATCCACGGCGTGTCGCGTACAGACGCGGTCGCTCGTGGGAAACGAAGCTAGAACTGGGCGGCTTGGTCGATGATGTTGACCAACACCCGAACACCCACCGCCAGCGACCGCTCGTCCACGTCGAACGTCGGCTGATGCAGGTCGAGCTGCGGGCCGCGGCCTGTCCACACCCCCAGCCGTGCCATCGCGCCGGGCACCTCCTCGAGATACCACGAGAAGTCCTCGCCGCCGCCGGACTGGCGGGTGTCGCACAGCACATCGGAGCCGATCGCCTCGACCGCATGGGTGAGGATGCGCGTCGAGATCTCTTCGTTGACCACCGGCGGCACGCCGCGGCGGTACTGCAAGCTGTGCTCGATACCCAGCGGCTGCAGCAGCGACGAAACGATCTCGCGCACAATCGCTTCCAACGAATCCCAGGTGTCGCGGCTGGCCGTGCGGATGGTCCCTGCCAGTGTGCCGGTCTGCGGGATCGCATTGGCGGCGACACCCGCATTCACCGCACCCCACACCATCACCGTGCCGTTGCGCGGGTCGATGCGGCGCGACAGCACACCGGGCAGCCCGGTGATCAGCGTGCCGAGCCCGTAGACCAGGTCACCGGTCAGGTGCGGACGCGACGTGTGCCCGCCGTGCGACTGCAGCGTGACCTCGAGCTGATCGGCGGCCGACGTGATCGGGCCGGCCCGCAGCGCGACCTTGCCAACCGCCAGCCGCGGGTCGCAATGCAGCGCGAAGATGCGCGACACCCCCGTCAGCGCACCCGCCGCGATTGCGTCGATCGCACCGCCGGGCATCAGCTCCTCGGCGGCCTGGAAGATCAGGCGCACGCCGACCGGCAGCTCGGGCACCGAGGCCAGCGCCAGCGCCGCGCCCAGCAGCACCGCGGTGTGCGCGTCGTGACCGCAGGCATGCGCGACGTTGGGCACCACCGACGCGTACGGAGCACCCGTCCGCTCGGCCATCGGCAGCGCGTCCATGTCAGCCCGCAGCGCGATCCGCGGCCCCTGCTCCGGCCCAAAGTCGCAGGTCAGTCCCGTCCCGCCCGGCAGCACCTTCGGGTTCATGCCGGCGTCGGCCAGATGGGAGGCGACGAACTGGGTGGTCGCGAACTCCTGTCGGCCCAACTCGGGATGCGCGTGGATGTGCCTGCGCCACGCGACCAGGTCGTCGTAGTGGGCGTCCAACCACAGCTCGGTGGCGTCGACCAGGCTCATGCGCGATCCGCCTCCGCTACTCCGTCGCTCATGGCGCCCGCCTCGCCCGCAGATCCAGCACCCGGTCCCGCTCGGCAGGCGTCTCGGCAAGGCTGACGACCGTGCGCGCCAGCATGATCGCGCCCTCGACGACGGCTTTGTCGGCGCTGGGCCCCGCCGCCGCGACGGTGAACGCCGACTGGTGGATGGACGCGCCATTGGCCTCGATCCCGACGATCGGGTGGATGCCTGGCATCACCTGCGTGACGTTGCCCATATCTGTGCTGCCCAGCGGCAGCGTGCGCTCGACGTCCTCTGGCACCGGGTTGCGGCCCAGCCGCACCATCTCGCCACGAAAGACCGAGGCCAGCCACGGGTCAGGCGCCAACGCGGCATAGGCGGGCGCGGTCTCGGTCACAGTATGCGTGCAGCCGGTGGCCACCGAACCCGCGGCAAAGCAGCCGGCCATCTTGTCCTCGAGTTCGTGCAGGGACTCGGAGTCGACGGCGCGCATCGAGTACCGCACCGCGGCCCGGCCGGGAATGACGTTGGTGGCCTGCCCGCCGTCGGTGACGATGCCGTGCACCATCTGCCCCGGCGCCAGGTGCTGACGCAGTAGACCAATCGCCACCTGCGCGACAGTGACCGCGTCCGCGGCGTTGACACCGAGATACGGCGCGACGGCGGCGTGCGATTCACGGCCGGCGTACTGAACCGTCACCTCTGACAGCGCCAGTGACCGGGCGGCGGCGATGTCGAGTGGTCCGGGATGCAGCATCACCGTAGCCGCGATGTCGTCGAACGTTCCGGCCTTGAGCAGCAACGCTTTTCCGCCGCCGGCCTCCTCGGCGGGTGTGCCGATCAGCGCCACCGTCAGGCCCAGCTCGTCGGCCACCTCCGCCAATGCCAGCGCCGTGCCGACGGCCGAGGCGGCGATGATGTTGTGACCGCAGGCATGTCCGATATCCGGCAACGCGTCGTATTCAGCGCAGATACCGATGACCAGCGGACCGCTGCCGTAGTCGGCGCGAAATGCGGTGTCCAAGCCGCCCGGTGCCGTAGTGATCTCGAAGCCGCGCGCGGCCACCAGCACTTGCGTCTTGGCGCAGCTGCGGTGTTCGGCGAACGCGAGTTCCGGCTCGGCGTGAATGGAGTGCGACAGCTCGATCAGATCGTCACTGCGTCGCTTGACGGCGTCTTCGACGCTCAGCGAGGCAGTGGCGGTGGGCATCCTTGCAGTATCTCACTGACGGTCGGTCGGCCGTCCGACAGCTAAGCTCGCGCACTGTGACCGATCCGGATGCGCTGGCCGCAGAGTCGGCGCGCGCCATCGGCGATCGCACCGGCGTCGACGAGCACGACGTCGCAGTGATCCTGGGTTCGGGCTGGGCGCCGGCGGTGGCGGAGCTGGGGGATCCCGTAGCCGTGGTGCCGATGGCCGAGTTGCCTGGGTTTACCCCGCCGACGGCCGCCGGGCATGGCGGCCAGGTGTTGTCGCTACACGTCTGCGGCCGTCGGGTGCTGGTGTTCGTCGGCCGAATCCACGCCTACGAGGGACACGAGCTGCGCCACGTCGTGCACCCGGTCCGCGCGGCGTCGGCGGCGGGTGCGCGCACCATAGTGCTGACCAACGCCGCGGGCGGCCTGCGCGGGGACTACACCGTCGGCCAGCCGGTGTTGATCAGCGACCACCTCAACCTCACGGCACGCTCGCCGCTGGTCGGCGCGCAGTTCGTCGACCTGACCGACGCGTACTCGCTGCGCCTGCGGACACTCGCCCGCGAGATCGACCCGTCGCTGGCCGAGGGCGTCTACGCCGGGTTGCCGGGGCCGCACTACGAGACGCCTGCCGAGATTCGGATGCTGCGCACACTGGGCGCCGACCTGGTGGGCATGTCGACCGTGCATGAGACCATCGCGGCCCGCGCCGCCGGAGCGCAGGTGCTGGCCGTATCGCTGGTGACGAATCTGGCGGCAGGCATGACGGGCCAGCCGCTGAGTCATGACGAAGTGCTTGAAGCGGGTCGTCAATCGGCGACGCGGATGGGCTCCCTGCTCGGTGCGGTGATCGCGCGAGTCTGACGCCCGACACGCTCGCTGATCCACACCACGCTGCGAGCCATCAGCGGCGCCGCGAACAGCATCAGAAGGATGCGCACCACCTGCGCCGCGATGATGAACGTCACGATGGACCCTGTTTCGACGGCGGTCGCGAGCACGGCGTACACACCGCCGGGACTGGTCGCCAGGTAGCCCTCCAGAGGGGTCAGCCCGGTGAAGCGCGCCAGCAGTGCGCCGAGGCCGGCCGTCGCGACGCCAAGCGCGACGATCAACCCGATCGCTGCGGGCAGCATGCGCCCGATCGCGCGCAGCGAATCGGAGGTAAACGCCAACCCCGCCTGCCAGCCGATCACCATGTAGCCGACCTGAACCAGCACCATCGGCACGGCCAGGCCGAACGACAGGCCGGTGAGTTGCAGTACGACGGTCAACGCCATCGGCCCGAGCAGACCAGCGCCGGGTAGCCGGATCCACTTGCCGACGGTCGCGCCCACCAGCACCAGTGCTATCAGCATTCCTACGCTCAGATACCAAGGAGCTGAGTCCGTTTCAGCGACGGTCGCGACGCCGTGTGACTTGTCCGCGTGATAAACCAGGGTCACTACCAGTGGCATCGACGCGGTCACCAAGGCCACCCGCAGGTATTGCACGACGGACACGACGCGGTCGTCGCCGCCGAGCTCACGAGCGATTGCGACAAGGCCGGAGGCGCCACCGGCGACCAGCGCCAACGATCCGGTCAACGGGGTGAGGTCGCGGTGCAGCCCGAGCAGCGCGCCCGCGACGACGCTGAGCAGCAGGGTGGCGATTGCGATGGCGATCACGATCGGCCAATCGGAGCCGAGCGCGCCGACGGCGTCTTGGTGGACCATCGTGCCGATGTAGACACCCAGCACACCTTGCGCGGCAACACCCGCCTTACGTGGTATTCGGCTGGGAGCCAGAGATGTCAGCGCCAGCACGACGCCCACGACCAGGGCGGCGAAGAGCGCGGCGGACGGCACGCCGACACGGGTGAGCGGGACCGTGACTGCGGCCGTCACTGCTATCAGTAAGACCCACCTGAGCATCAGCCGCATCGACGTCATGTTGATCGCAAGTATGCCCTTGTCAATTGCGAATTGCAACATGCGGTGATAGACGTGACAGGTCGGTTTTACCAAGGTATAACTTGGCTATGACCCGCATTGACTCCCCGGCCACCGAACTGCGGGAATCGATGATGGCAGTGACCCGGCAGATGCGCAGGCACCGCCCCGACCACGGCCTGACGCTGAGCCAGATGGAGCTGCTCGGCGAGGTCAGCCGCACCGGCGTCACCACACCCGCCGAACTCGGCACCCGGTTGCACGTACGAGTCCAGTCGTTGACCGACAGCATCAACGAACTGGTTGGCCGCGGCCTCATCGCGCGACGTCCCGACGAGACCGACCGGCGCAGACAGCTCATCGAGCTCACCGATGCGGGCGCCGCGCTGCTGGAGGCCGACCGTGCCGAGCGGGATGCATGGTTGCACGCCACCATGCGCGACAACCTCACACCACTAGAATTCGACCTGCTCATGCTCGTCGCCCCGGTGCTTCGCAAGCTGGCTCACGCCGAAGCGAAAGCGGGCACACTAGCCGTATGACTGCGTCGTGGATCTCAACGGCCGCGCAGGACTGGATCTCTCACGACCCCGATCCGCAGACCGCCGCTGAACTGGCGGCGCTCAGCGACGATGAGCTCGACGAGCGGTTCGCCCAACCGCTGACGTTCGGGACGGCGGGTCTGCGTGGGCCCCTGCGCGGCGGACCGAACGGGATGAACCTGGCCGTCGTCCTGCGCACCACCTGGGCGGTCGCCAGGGTGCTCAAGGACCGGCGCCTGCGTGGATCACATGTCATCGTCGGCCGTGACGCCAGGCACGGCTCCGAGGAGTTCGCGCTCGCCGCGGCCGAAGTCCTTGCCGCACAGGGATTTCCCGTCGTACTGATGTTCGCTGCGGTCCCGACGCCTGTGGTGGCGTTCGCCGTCAGGCATTCGGGTGCGGCGGCGGCCATCCAGATCACCGCGTCGCACAATCCGCCGTCCGACAACGGGTACAAGGTTTACTTCGAGGGTGGCTTCCCGATCGTGCCGCCCGCCGATCAGGAAATCGAACGTGCCGTTGCCGAAGCCCCCTATGCCGACGAGATCCCTCGGCAGCGCGTCGAGCCCACCGGTGTCGATCTCGTTCAGCGCTACATCGACCGTGCGGCGCATGTGCGGCACACCCACGGGTCGGTGCGGGTCGCGTTCACGCCCTTGCACGGAGTCGGCGGCGAATTCGCAATGGACGCGCTCGTGCGGGCCGGCTTCTCTGACGTTCACGTTGTCGAGAGCCAATTCGCCCCCGACCCCGACTTTCCCACCGTTTCGTTCCCGAACCCGGAGGAACCGGGTGCTGCAGATGCGTTGCTGCAGTTGGCCGCCGACGTCGACGCCGAGATTGCCATCGCGCTCGATCCCGACGCCGACCGCTGCGCGATCGGCGTGCCGACGCCCGCTGGCTGGCGGATGCTCTCGGGTGACGAAACTGGTTGGCTGCTAGGCGATTACATCCTCTCGCAGTTCGAGCCCGGGCCTGTCTCCGAGGCAACCTTAGTGGCCAGCAGCGTGGTGTCATCGCGCATGCTGGCCACCATAGCCAAGGAGCACGGGGCCCAGCACGTCGAGACACTGACCGGGTTCAAATGGTTGTCGCGAGCCGATGACGGTCGGCCCGGCTGCACACTCGTCTATGCGTACGAAGAGGCGATCGGCCACTGCGTCGACCCTGGCGCCGTCCGCGACAAGGACGGCATCAGCGCGGGCGTGCTCGCTTGCGATTTGGTTGCCGCGCTGCGGGATCAGGGCCGCACAATGCTCGATGCGCTCGATGAGCTCGCGCGCCGTCACGGCGTGCACACCACGACCGCGGTGTCGCGACGCGTCGCCGACGCCGACGACGCCGAAGCGGCGATGGCCCGGCGACGCGCGACACCGCCCGACCGGCTGGCGGGCTTCGAGGTGAAGGTGACCGATCTGCTGCTGGAGCGGGGCCAGCGGCGCACGGATGCGCTCGTCTTCTTCGGCGGTGACGACGACGACTGGGTGCGGATGGTTGTCCGGCCGTCGGGCACCGAACCAAAACTCAAGTCCTACATCGAGGTTCGCTGCGCGAACGTCGGCGATCTCGAAGCCACCCGAGCCAAGGCGCGGGGGGTTCAGGACGAGCTGGTCTCCGTCGCGCATCAGCTGTAGTGGTGTGACGGGCCGGCTTGTTCGATATTGTACTCAGGGCTGTACGCCGCGCCCGGCCACAACCCTCAGTGCAATCTTCGGACCCGGTATACCCGTCTAACGCGGCCCGAACTGCCGGTCGCCTGCGTCGCCGAGACCGGGCACGATATAGGCGATGTCGTTGAGCCGCTCGTCGATGGTCGCGGTGAACAGCCGTACGTTCGGCGCCACCTTCTCAAGTGCCGCAATGCCTTCGGGTGCGACGACGACGCACACCGCGGTGATGTCGACGGCGTTGCGGGAATACAGCAGCCCGATGGTGTGCGCCATCGAGCCGCCGGTCGCAAGCATCGGGTCCAGGACCATCACCGGCTGCGTGCTCAGGTCGTCCGGCAGCGACTCCAAATACGGTGTGGGCTCATGGGTTTCCTCGTCGCGGGCCACGCCGACGAACCCGACGCGGGCCTCCGGGATCAGCGCGTGGGCCTGATCGACCATGCCAAGCCCCGCGCGCAGCACCGGCACCAGCAGCGGTGGGTTGGCCAACCGTGAGCCGGTGGTTTCGGCCAGCGGCGTCCGCACCGAGACGGGTTCGCAGGCCGCGTCGCGCGTCGCCTCGTACACCAACATCAGCGTCAGGTCACGCAGTGCCGCACGGAACGCCGCGTTGTCGGTGCGCTCGTCGCGCAGGGTGGTCAGCCGCGCGGCGGCCAGTGGGTGGTCGACGACGCGCACATCCATGCGCCGACCTTAGTGGAACCGAACGGTCGCCGCGGCCGTCCTAACCGCATGTTCGCCGACACCGACGCCATCCGCGCCTTCGGCGCCGCCAGCACGGCGCATGCCGCCGATCTCGCTGCTGTCGCTGCGACTCTGTCGTCGATGCCCGGCGCCGCTGCGGATTCGATGCTGGGCCCCGTCGGCGCCCGCTTCCTGACGGCGCTGGCCGACGCGACCACGGAGGCGTCCCGCGCGGTGGCCGCGCTGGGTGAGCGCCTACAAGCCGGATGCATCACCGCACATGCGTCGGCGGCCGCCTATGAGAACGCCGACGAACACTCGGGCACTCTGGTCTCCAGGGTGTGGTGATGCCGAGCGCCCTGGTAACGGCGCTCGCGGCGCCCATCCATGAAGTGCAGTCGCTCGTCGGCCCGGGGTGGTCAAGCGATCCGGCGGGTGACCCTGCCGCGTCCCTGGGCAGGGTGCGCGATGCGCTGGCCGACGTGTCAGCGGCCGCTCGCCGCGCCTGGAACGACACCGACGCACACTGGTCCGGCACCGCAGCCGACGCCGCGGCCGAGTTCGCGGCGGCGACGGTCGCGGCCGCTGACGCGTTGGCCATGCGTGCCAGCCAGCTCGGCAGAGCGGCCGACACCGCGGCGGCAGCGGTCGAGAGCGCCAGTGGGCGGTTGCGGGCGATCGCCGAGGGTTTCGAGGCACGCGCCGCAGCGCTTGAGCCGTACCTGAAGTCTCCCGGCGTTGCCGAAAAGCTCATGGCCGAGGCGCGCAGATCGCTGGCGGAAGCTGTTGCCGTCGTCGACGAACTACGGGCGCAGTTGGACGGTCACGCCACCACGTTGGCTGCTCCGGCGGCGCAGCCCTCCCCCGCAGCGACATCACCGGCCGGCCTTGGAAGCCCCACGATGCCGACGATGGGCTCCGGTTTGGGTGGCGGTGCGCCGATGAGCCCACCATCGGGGACGGGCGGGATGCTCGGATCGAGTCTTGGCGATCTCGCGAAGTTTTCAGCACCGGAGGCGCCGCTACCCGATGCCGCGGCGTTCGGCGACGGATTCGCCATCCGGCTACCCGACGGCAGCACCGCCATGGCGCCGAACGCGTTGGCCGCCAGCGCTGTTCGGCACGCGCTGACCCAACTCGGCGTGCCCTACCAGTGGGGCGGCACCGCACCGGGCGTCGGCCTGGATTGCAGCGGCCTGACCCAGTGGGCATATCACGAAGCGGGACTGAATATCCCGCGGCTGGCGCAGGAGCAGGATATCGGTGCCGCCGTGGACGCCGGGTCGCTGCGGCCGGGAGACCTGGCGGTGTGGGACGGACACGTCGCGATGATCGTCGGCAACGGCACGATGATCGAAGCGGGAGATCCCGTCCACCTGTCGCCGATCCGAACCACCAACGCCGGCCAGGGTTTTCAGGGATTCTGGCGGCCGACGGCGTGAGCGAGGATATGGCATCTGGCCAGGCCCACTTCATATATCTGTCGAAGCCTTCATCTGTCAGCCGTGCCGGGCTGCTTCCTGCGCGAGTTGCACGCGGGAGGTGAGTCCGAGTTTGGAGTAGACGTGGGTGAGGTGGGTTTGTACGGTGCGCGGTGAGACGAAAAGCCGCGTCGCGATGTCGTTGTTGGCGAGCCCTTCGCCGACGAGTCGTACGACGTCGCGCTCGGTGGGGGTGAGCGACCCCCACCCGCTCGCGGGGCGTTTGCGTTCGCCGCGACGGCGCTGGGCGTAGGCGATCGCCTCGTCGGTGGACAGCGCGGCGCCCTCGTTCCACGCGGATTCAAAGTCCTTCTCGCCCATCCCGTCACGAAGTGCCGCCACCGGGAATTCGAAAAAGGCGTCGAAGATCTTGAAGCGGACCGCGCCCATGCGCTGGCGGATGGATCCTGCGGCGCTGAAGAGCCGCGCGGCTTCACGGTGACTGCCTGCGCCGACGGCGAGTGCGGCGAGGCATTCGAGGGTATCGGGAGCGGCGCCGAATGCCCCACTGCTGGCGGCGGTTGCGAGCGCGTCGTGCGCGTCGCGGCCGGCCTGTTCCGGCTCACCCTGCGCGATCGCAACGCCCGCGCGCGTGGTCAGCGCCTGCGACAGGTGAAAGCCGCTGGTCGCCGCGACGGCGTCATCGGCCAGGCGCCGGGCCGCGGTCAGATCCCCGCGCGCCAGCGCGGACTGGGCCGCGTAAGCAATCCAGATTGCCGCCATTGCGGGCTGGATGCTGAGGTGGGGCCAGCCCGCCGCGATCGCATCGTCCGCCGCGGCAACGTCGCCCGCGGCGAGGGCCGCGACAGTCAACCCCCCGTAGGCGAGGCCCGGGTAGAACCCGCCAAGCTCCGCCGCGGTCTCGACGGCCGCATTGGCCGCGGCCCTCCCCGCACTCGGGTCCCCGTGATACGCCAGCATGAGGGCCTTGATGAATAGGGCGCAGCACCCCCAGACCGCGTCGTGAGCCGCGTCGGCCTCGGCAATGACCTCACGCAATTGCGCGATGGCTCCAGCCAAATCACCGGTCATGCCCTTTGCCAAAGCGAGACACCAGCGGCACCCATGCGAGGCGAACCGGTCACCGATGGCGTCGGCGAGGTCGCGTCCTTCTTCGGCGGCCGCGCGCACCGCGATCGGATCACCCACCATCACCGACCCGAACGCCTGCCAGAACAGGATCTGGTTGAGCCGCCACATGTCGCCTATCGAGCGGGCCAGGCCGATCGCCTCGGCGAAATACGGGCGGGCCACCTCGGGGTCGTAGACCGCGATGCCACCGCAGGCGGTCAGGGCCCGAAGCAACAGGGCGGGGTCGTCGACTTCCCGCGCGATCGCCAGGGCTTGGAGGGCATGCTCCTTGCTGTCGGTGGCACCCATATACGCGTTGAGCGTGGCCGTGTCGGCGAGCGCCCGCGCGCGCACCGCCGGCGCCACGTCGGCCGGTTGTGCGGTTTGGTCGGTGAGGGCGGCGTCGAACCAGGTCAGCCCTTCCCGGATCCGGCCCCGTGCGAGCCACAGTGGCTGCAGCGACGACGCCAGCTGCGACGCGAGCGCGATATCGGAATTCTCGCGGCTCCACCCGAACGCGGCCCGCAGGTTGTCGATCTCGGTTTCGGCCTGCTCGAGACGCTGCTCATGGCCGGTAGGTGCCGGGGTGTCGAGCATCGCTGCCATGGACGAGTAGTAATCCCGGTGACGGGCACGCACATCGTCGGCCTGACCGGACTCG
>DASQCE010000639.1:0-10001 GCA_035634855.1 Mycobacterium sp. | reverse complement strand
GCCGCCGACGATCTGTCGCCGGCAGAGAGCGAAGTGTGCTTCGCCGACATGTTCGCCACCGACCACGTTTCCATCGACGACACGGTTTACGACGACCTACGGCGGCACTTCACCGAACACAAGCTCGTCGAACTCGGTGTGCACTGCGCCTATGCGGTCGGTATGGGCCGACTGGCGGCCACGTGGAACGTGACCGACGACGTACCGGAGGCGTTCCGGTCAATGGCGGATTCGCCTTTGGCGCCGTGGATTTCCGACGGCGTCGTCGCCTCGGGCTAGCCGGCCGTCAGCAGCAGCGCGCGTTCGGGTTCGACTCGATCGCGTCATGCCGCATCCGCCAGTACTCGCGCTCGGACATCACCGGCTCGCCGGGGTGCGTGCGCCGGCGATGCTCGACGTAGCGTCGATAGTGGTTATCGCCCATCAATGTTGCCGAGTACCAACTCAATTTGCTGAAGTACCAACCGATCTGGCGTGCGATTGCGGCAGCGCGTCCCATTGCTTTTGCACCTCCCGTTCCACCTTGGTGGGGATAAGTCCCGATGGCGCGAAGAGTTTCGACGCGACGGGCTCGTCTTCAGTTAAGGGCGTGCCGCCGCCTCGCAGGACCCGCATCACCATGATCAACCCGGTGGCAAAAACGATGATCACCATCAACGCGAACAGGATCGACAGCGTGCCCTGGATAAACGTGTTCCGGATGACCGCTTCCATCTGGTCGACGTTCTTCGCCGAGCCGATCGACGTCTTTCCGGAATCCAACGCGTTGCGGTATTGGAAGTGTTGTGTCCAGTAGCCGACCTTCGGATCGCCCGAGAAGATCTTCTGCCATGATGCCGTCAGCGTCACCGTCAGATCCCAGAGCAGCGGAATGCCCGGTATCCAAAGCCATTTCAGGTAGCCTTTCTTGACCACAATCACCGACACGAGCGTCAGCGCGATCGCGGCAAGCAACTGGTTGGCGATGCCGAACAACGGGAACAGTGTGTTGATCCCGCCGAGAGGATCGGTGATGCCCATCAGCAGGACGCTGCCCCACAGCGCGACGACAGCGAGGCTGCACACCCATACGCCGACCCGCCAGCTCGGGTCGCGGAGCTTGCGCAGCGGCCCACCGAGATTGCTCAGGCCGTCGGAAAGCATGAACCGTGCGACTCGGGTGCCGGCGTCGACCGTCGTGAGGATGAACAAGGCCTCGAACATGATCGCGAAGTGGTACCAGAACGCCTTCAGGCCGGCACCGCCGAACACGCGGTGCAAGACTTCCGACATGCCGATGGCCAGGGTCGGCGCCCCGCCGGTGCGCGAGACGATCGACTGCTCACCGACGTCTCGAGCCGCCTGCTCGATCTGCTCAGCGGTGATCGGGTCGCCGGACAGAGGCAGATTGTTGACGTACTGGGCGGCAGTCGCCGCGGTGCCTCCTGTCGATGCGGCCGGCGCGTTGAGCGTGAAGTACAGGTGCTGGTTCAGAATCGCCGCGGTGATGAGCGCCATGATCCCGACGAACGACTCTGTGAGCATCCCGCCGTAGCCGATCAACCGCATCTGGCTTTCCTTCTCCAGCATTTTCGGCGTGGTGCCCGAGGAGATCAGTGAATGGAAGCCGGACAGCGCGCCGCACGCGATCGTGATGAATAGGAATGGGAACAGCGAGCCCGCGAACACTGGGCCGGTGCCGCTCGTGGCGAACTCGGAGACCGCGGGCGCCTGCATCACTGGGCGCGCGATCAGGATGCCGATTGCGAGCAACGCGATGGTGCCGACCTTCATGAACGTCGACAGGTAGTCGCGCGGCGCAAGCAGCAGCCACACCGGCAAAACCGATGCGGCGAAGCCGTAGACGATCAGGCACCAGCCCAGCGTTACCGCGGAAAGGCCGAACCATGACTCTCCCCAGGCCGTTTCGGCAACCCAGCCGCCCGAGACGACGGCCAGCAGCAACAGGGCAACCCCGATCAGCGACACCTCGGACACCCGACCCGGACGCAGGAAACGCAGATAGATGCCCATGAAGATCGCGATGGGTATGGTCATCGCGATCGAGAAGACGCCCCACGGACTCTGGGCAAGGGCCTGCACCACCACGAGTGCCAGCACCGCCAGGAGGATCGTCATGATCGTGATGATCCCGATGATGGCGGCCGCGCCGCCGGCGGCACCGAGTTCATCGCGCACCATCTGACCCAGCGAGCGGCCCCGTCGTCGGGTGGAGATCCACAACACGAGGTAGTCCTGCACACATCCAGCGAATACCGCGCCGATGATGATCCAGATGGTGCCGGGCAGGTAGCCCATCTGCATCGCCAGCACCGGTCCGACGAGCGGTCCGGCTCCCGCGATCGCGGCGAAGTGGTGGCCGAACAAGACGCGCCGGTCGGTCGGCATGTAGTCGGTGTCGTTCTCGAACACCTCGGCCGGCGTTGCGTTGTCGTCACGCGGACGGACGATATTCAACTCGATCAGCCGCGCGTAGAACCGGAATCCGATCACGTAGGTGCAGATTGCCGCGATGACGAACCACACCGCGTTGACTGTCTCCCCGCGGAAGAACGCGATGACTGCCCAGGCGATCGCACCGAGCAGCGCGATGATTCCGAAAATAATCTTGTGTCTGGTGGTGATCGGAGATCGGTCGATGATCGCTACCGGCGGCAGGTCCTTCTCCGTGCGGATGTAGGTGACGTCGCCGTCCTGTTCCTCGATGCGCTCCGTTGGTGCGGCGGTGGGTGTAGCCACGGTCTCTCCCTCGACATCGCTGTCTTACCCGTTTCTGTGATCCTTTCACCGCACGAAACGGTGTTGGGGCGATTCGGGGTATCGATTCGGTTATGAACTGCGCTCGTATATGGCGCGCACGGTGTCGATCGTGTCGGCCTCAGCTGGGCTTTTGTCGTCGCGGTAGCGCAGCACGCGCGCGAACCGCAGGGCCATCCCGCCGGGGTAGCGCGACGAGCCCTGCACTCCGTCGAATGCGATCTCGACTACCTGCTCGGGCCGCAGTTTCACGATTCTGCGGTCCGTCGGACTGATGTCTGATGTCGCCGCCTCCGCGGCTCCTTCGGCCAATTCCATGAAGCGGGTGGTCTGCCAATCCAGCATCGCGTCCGTCATCCCCTTGAAAGTCTTTCCCAGCATGACGAATCCGCCCGTCACCGGGTTCAACGCGCCGAGGTGGATGTTCGAGAGCTTGCCGGTGCGGCGGCCGGAGCCCCACTCGACCCCGAGCACGACGAGGTCGAGGGTGTGCACCGGCTTGACCTTCAGCCAGCCCGCGCCGCGCCTGCCCGCCTCGTACGGCGCGGTCAGCGACTTCGCCATCACCCCTTCGTGACCCGCGTCGAGTGTGACGTCGAGAAATCGTTGCGCGGCATCGGCGTCGTCGGTGATCAATCGATCCACCCGATGGACCTTTGGCACGATGGCATCCAGGGCGGCTGCCCGCTCGCTGGTCGGCCGGTCCAGCAGGTCCTCGCCGTCCAGATGCAGCAGGTCGAACACGAACACCGATAGCGGCTGCGACGCGCGGGCTTTCGCGATGTCGACGCTGCGGCCAAACCGCGACGCGGTCACCTGGAACCGGTGCGGACGTCCGTCGGAGCGGAGGGCGATCGCCTCCGCATCGGCGATGAGGTCGGTCACCGGCAATGCCAACGTAGCCTCGACCACCTCCGGCAAGCGTTCGGTGACGTCGTCGAGACTACGGGTGTAGATCGACACCGCGTCGGCCGCGCGGTGGATCTGCACCCGCGCACCGTCCAACTTGGCTTCGAAAACCGCTGTGCCGCCGAGGCGTTCGAGCGCCTCGCCGACACCGGTCGCGGTCTGCGCCAGCATCGGTCCCACCGGCTGGCCGACCTTGAGGGTGAACTGATCGAGCGCGGCCTCGCCGCCGGTCAGCGCCGCCGCCGCAACCGCGGGCAGGTCGCCGCCCAGCATTGCCGCGCGCCGGACCACCGGCGCGGCGACGTCCGCAGCCTTGGCCACCGCATCGGCCATCACCCCGAGCAGAGCGCCCTGCCGCAGCTCGCCGCCGAGCAGGCGGCGCAGGAACGTCTGCTCGGGCTCGGTGGCCGCGGCGAACAGTCCGCTGACGAGTTCACTGCGCCGCGCCTGCGAACCCTTCCCGGCGACTTGACCGATCTCGCTGAACGCGGCGTCGACCTGCAGGACGGACAGCGACGCCTCGGCCGCGGCGGGCGGCAACGAGCGCAGCGCTGCCCAGCCAACCCCGATCTGTCGTTGCGGCAACTCCCCGGACAGCCAGGACACCACCACGGTGACCAGCTTCGGGTCGTCGTCGGCGCCTGCGCCCCGCAGCAGGTCGGCGATGCGGGCGATCTTGGCCAGCCGCGCGGAGGTCGCGCCGACCTCGGCCGATGCGTCGGCGACGTCAATGAGCTGCACACGCCCAGCCTGGCACGGCCGTCAGACACTTCCGAGCAGTTCGCTGAGCACCGCCGCCTCGGAACGAAGGGTGGCGGCGCGCTCGGTGTGGCCTCCAGCGGTGACGGCCCGGGCCGCAGTCAACCGTTCGTCGATCTCGGCGTTCAGGAGCTCGCGGATCCGCGCGTCGGACAGCTCACGCCGCGCCACCTCGGCGGCGCCCAGCCCAGCCACACCGCCGGCCATTGTCCCGCTCGACGGGGCATCCACCCGGGCGTTGTCTGGCGTCTCGGCGTTGTCGATCGCGCTCAACGCAGAACGCAGCGCCGAGACGCACGTGGTGTTTCGGGTCCTGCGTGCGCGCAGCAGTATGTCGTGCAGAGTCTGACGCCACCGCTGCGCTGGTTGAGTAGTCACGTCAGGCAGCGTAGGCGGAGGTGTATCGCACGAGGCAAACGATTTCCGTCGGAATACTCCGTGTGCAGAAGGCTGTTCGATCTGGCGTGACTGCAGTGGATACGACGAGGCATGACTTCGCCATCAGCGTGCTGGGTGGGCCCACCACAGTGATCGATGTCGCTGGCCGGCGGCTCGTGATCGATCCCACGTTCGACGCACCTGGCGCGCACGGCCACCTCACCAAGACGGCCGCTTCGGCCGTTCCCGCATCCGCGTTAGGTCCCGTCGATGCGGTGCTGATCAGCCACGACGAGCACGCGGACAATCTCGACGACGACGGGCGCCGGTTCGCGTTGGCGGCGCCGATGATTATCACGAATCCCGGCGCAGCGAGGCGTCTCGGCCCGCATGCCCGAGGGCTGGAGCCCTGGCAGGCGGTCGAACTACCGACTGCCGACGGCGAACCGGCGTTGTCGATACAGGCCGTGCCGGCCGTGCACGGCCCGGCGGACGGCGAGCGCGACGCGGCCGGAAATGTGACGTGCGAAGTCATTGGCTTTGTCGTGAGCGGAAAGGGAATTCCGACGGTCTACCTCAGCGGAGACAACGCGTCGCTGACAGTGGTCGCTGAGATCGCTGAGCGCGTAGGGCCGGTTGATGTCGCAGTCCTCTTCATCGGGGCGGCCCGAGTCGCGGTGCGGCAAGGCGGGCGTGCGCTGACTCTGACGAGCGCGCGGGCGGCCGCTGCCGCTGAGGTTCTTGGCGCCAAAGTCGTGATCCCCGCTCACGTCGACGGATGGGCTCACTTCACCGAGGGCATCACCGATGTCGTTCGCGCATTCGACGACGCAGGCTTGGCCGGTGTGCTTGCACGGGCGCCGCTGGGGGAGTGGATGATTCCCGCCGCATGACGCGCCAACCGCGGAGCGAGCGACCGCATTTGCACAGGATTTTCCGGCGTGTCTGCGTGCGGACACGGTCACTCGCGGCTGGTTACTTGACCGCGAACGACACCGTGTGCCAGCCGCTGGCGCCGTCAGGGACCGGGTCGGCCGTCTCGGACGTCTGCACCGCGCCGGTGTTGTCGGTCGCCCGCACCGTGATGGTGTGCGACCCGGGTTGCGACGCCTGCCAGGCGAAGCTCCACAGCCGCCACGTGTCGTTTGAGTAGCCGGCGCCGAGATCCGCCGGCTGCCAGTCGCCGTCATCGATGCGGACCTCGACAGCGCGCACGCCTCGGTTCTGTGCCCAGGCGACGCCGCCGAACGTGACCGGTCCCGCGGCGACGTCTTGCCCGCTGCGGGGCACGTCGATGCGGGACTCCGTCTTGATCGGGCCTCGAGGCGACCAGCCGAGCTCTGTCCAGTACGCCTCGGCCCGGTCGAATCGGGTCAACTCCAGGTCGACGACCCATTTGGTGGCCGACACGTAGCCGTACAGGCCGGGGACCACGAGCCGGGCGGGGTAGCCGTGAGCGGTCGGCAGCGGCTTGCCGTTCATCCCGACCGCCAGCAGCGCGCCGCGGGTGTCGGTCAGCGCCTCGACGGGCGTGCCCGCGGTGAACCCGTCGATCGACATCGACAGCACCATGTCGGCGTCCGAATGCACGCCTGCCTCGGCCAACAGGTCGCGCACCCGATATCCCGTCCATGCAGCGTTCGAAATGAGATCGCCGCCAACAGGGTTCGACACACAAGTCAGCGTCACCAGCTTTTCGACGACCTCGAACCGGTCTAGATCCTGGAAGCGGTAGGTGATCTCGCGGTCCACCATGCCGTGGATCTTCAGCTGCCAGTCCGCCCGGCTCAGCTGCGGGACGCTCAGCGCGGTGTCGATCCGGTAGAAGTCGCTGTTGCTGGTGACGAACGACGGCAGCGCAACGCCCTTCGGCTGCACCGTCGGCGGCACCGGCGGGGCGCCGACTTCGACCGGCGGCAACGCGAACGCATCGCGGTCACCCGAGACCGACCTCAACATGCGCGACAGTACGACGCCACCGACGCCGCTGAGCGCACCTGCGCCGAGAAAACCCAGCGTCAGCAACGACAGCCGGCGGCCGCGATCGGGGGAGTCGGGGTCCTCCGTCTGCTCGGGCCCGTCGGTGAAGCGCCCGGAGGTGAGCAGCCGCAGCACGGAGACCCCGCACACTGTGCCGACCACGGTGGGAACGATGTCGACCGCCGTCGCGCCTGCGCGCGAGAGCACCGCCGCACAACCCAAGATTCCGGCGAGCACGATCGCGCCGCTGCCGACCGGAACACGACGCGTTTCCCATCTCGCGGTCACCGCGGCGATCAGGGCGATCACCCCGAGCACGAGGACCGTCAAGACGAGTTTGTCGGCTGTGCCGAATGTCTGGATCGCCCACTCTTTGACCGGCCCGGGTGTCAAATCGATGACCGCCGAGCCGATCGCCGTGCGGGCGTCGGCCTCCGGGCCGAACGCGACGGCCACCAGTTGGGTGACGCCGAGTGCGACGGCGGCCGCGGCTATGCCGGCCAGCATCCGCGTTTCGCGCGCTGGCTCGGGCATAGCCAAAACCTACCCGCGAGCGGGACCGCCACGCCTTACGAAGTCGTGACGGCGCCGAACACCTGCGAGGACCTACCCGAAAGCCTTACCGAATGCGCGATGTTATATGTTGCTTGGCGGTCCCACCACAGTCCTTGAAAGGGAGCTAGATGGAGATCGAGGGCAAGAAGGCCGTCATCGTCGGTGGTGCGTCGGGCTTCGGACGGGCAACCGCAGAGTTGCTCGCCAAGCGTGGCGCGAGCGTTGCGGTGTTGGACCGGCCGCAGTCGAAGGGCGCTGAGGTGACCGATGCCATCGGCGGCACGTTCCACGAGGTGGACGTCACCGACTTCGCAGGCACCGAGCAGGTGTTGCAGCAGGCGGTCGAGTCCCTTGGCGGACTGCACATCGCGGTGACCACTGCGGGCGGCGGCATCGGTGAGCGCACCATCAAGAGGGACGGGCCGCACAGCCTGGATTCCTTCAGGGCCACCGTCGATCTCAACCTCATCGGCTCCTTCAATATCAGTCGGCTCGCAGCCTGGCAGATGAGCAAGAACGACCCCGTCGACGACGAGGCCGAGGAGCGCGGTGTCATCATCAACACGGCATCGATCGCCGCCTTCGAGGGGCAGATCGGCCAGGTGGCCTATACCGCGTCCAAGGCAGCGATCGCGGGCATGTGCCTGACGATGGCCCGCGATCTGGGCAGCCTCGGGATCCGCGTGCTGGCGATCGCGCCGAGTCTGTTCGCCACCGGGCTGACCGAGGGCATCCCCGACGAGTTCGCCAAGCAGCTCACCAAGGATGCGGCATTCCCGAAGCGCCTTGGGCGGCCGGAGGAGTTCGCGAGGCTCGCTCTGGCTATCATCGACAACCCGATGCTCAACGGCCAGTGCATCCGATTGGACGCCGGCCAGCGCTTCGCCCCGAAATAAGTCGTGAATTCGGCGTGATTCGTGGCGGTGAGCGCAACCAATCACGCCGAAATCGCATACGGTGGCGGAGTGGCAACGGTCGCCGATCACGTCATCTCAGCACTACTGATCAGCGGTGTTCGCCGTGTGTACGGGCTGCCGGGGGACAGCCTCAACGGCTTCACCGACGCGATCCGGCGTTCAGGTGAAATCAGTTGGGAGCATGTCCGTCACGAAGAGACCGCCGCGTTTGCAGCCGCGGCGGACGCCGCGCTGACCCGACAGTTGGCGGTGTGCGCCGGTAGCTGCGGACCGGGCAACCTGCATCTGATCAACGGCCTGTTCGACGCGCAGCGCAGTCGCGTCCCCGTGCTTGCGATCGCGGCGCACATCCCGCGCACGGAGATCGGCTCCGAGTACTTCCAAGAGACGCACCCGCAGGAACTGTTCAGCGAATGCAGCGTCTACCGCGAACTCGTCAGCACACCGGAGATGGCGCCGCGGATCCTCGAGATGGCGATGCGGGCCGCGGTCGAGGAGAGCGGGGTCGCCGTCGTCGTCATACCCGGCGAGATCTTCCTGCAGCGCGCCGATGCCTCGGCATTCCAGGCGCGTCCGATCGTCCCGACCCATTCCATCGTGCGTCCCGACGACGAGTCGTTGCGCAAGGCGGCCGAAATCCTCAACGGCGCGGAGGCCGTCACGATTCTTGGCGGCGCGGGCGTCGAAGGCTCCCACGACGAATTGATCCAGTCGGCTGCGACGCTTGGCGCTCCGACCGTGCATGCGCTGCGTGGCAAGGAGTTCATCGAGTACGACAACCCGTTCGACGTCGGCATGACGGGACTTCTGGGTTTCGCCTCTGGATACAAGGCCATCAAGGAGGCCGACGCACTGCTGATGCTGGGCACCGACTTCCCGTATCAGCAGTTCTATCCCGTTAACGCCAAAGTCATTCAGGTCGACATCCGCGGCCGCAATCTCGGCCGCCGCACCCCGATCGATCTCGGACTCGTCGGCACCGTGAAGGACACCCTTGCCGCGCTGCAGCCGCT
Organism: Mycobacterium sp.; assembly: GCA_035634855.1. Classification (GTDB taxonomy): domain Bacteria; phylum Actinomycetota; class Actinomycetes; order Mycobacteriales; family Mycobacteriaceae; genus Mycobacterium. The sequence goes on along the minus strand of DASQCE010000639.1, from coordinate 733 downwards.
GCTGCAGCAGAAGAATCAGCGTGACCACCTCGACCGCTCGCTGCGGCACTATCGAAGGACCCGCAAGACGCTGGATGAGCTGGCCGTCAACGATCGTGACCGCAGCCCGATCCGGCCGGAATACGTTGCCGGACTTGCCGATCGGCTCGCCGCCGACGACGCGGTCTTCACCGTCGACGTCGGATCGCCGGTGGTCTGGGCTGCGCGCTACCTGAAGATGAACGGCCGCAGGCGACTGGTGGGATCGTTCAACCACGGCACCATGGCGTGCGCGCTGCCGCACGCGATCGGCGCGCAGACCGCATTCCGCAACCGCCAGGTGGTCGCGCTCGCCGGTGACGGCGGCCTCACAATGATGTTCGGCGAACTCGTGACGCTGATCCAGAACCGGTTGCCGGTCAAGGTGATCGTCTTCAACAACTCGTCGCTGAACTTCGTCGAGCTGGAGATGAAGGCCGCGGGCATCGTCAATTTCGGCACCGAGCTGGTGAACCCGGACTTCGCCGCCGTCGCACAGGCGATGGGTATCTTCGGCCGCCGCGTCGAGCAGCCATCCGACCTGCAGCAGGCGCTGGTGGACGCGTTCGCGTTCGACGGACCAGCCCTCGTCGACGTCGTGACGGCGCGTCAGGAACTGTCCATACCGCCCGCGATCACCGTCGAGCAGGCCAAGGGTTTCTCGCTGTACGCGATCAGGACCATCCTGGCCGGCCGCGGCGACGAGCTTCTCGAC
>DASQCE010000638.1:0-4325 GCA_035634855.1 Mycobacterium sp. | reverse complement strand
ATGTCGATGCGGTACGGAATGTGGCCCAACAGGCGCCAACATGCCCAGGCCAACGCCGCCACGGTGATCAGCTGAAACAGCCGCCAGGCGAGTGTTGGCCCCCAACCAGCCCCGCCGGGCGACCGCCAAGTACTCATGTCGCAGACCAGCCTATCGGTGCCCTCCGGCGAGTCGGGCGGTATCCCGGCCATGACACGCGCAGGTCGGCGTAAGTTTTCGCCCGTGTTCGATGCACTCAAGTTCGACGTAGCGTTCGACCTGGCCATCCCGCCGGAGCGGAGGCCGTTGATGTGGTGCCTGATCGCCTTCGTTATGACGTTCTTCATCACCCGCACGATCGTCCGGTACATCCGCGCGCATGCCGACAGTGACGCGCCACGCAAGTGGTGGCAGCCCCGCAACATCGGCCACGGTGCGCTGCACATCCACCATGTGGTGATCGGTGTGATTCTTGTCATGGTCTCCGGGGTGACGATGGTGACATTGGCTGTCGACGGGGGAGTACCCGAATTCACGGCCGCCGCAATCTTTTTCGGTATCGGGGCGGCGCTGGTGCTCGACGAGTTCGCGCTGATCCTGCACCTGCAGGATGTCTACTGGTCAGAGGACGGCCGCACGTCGGTGGACGCGGTGTTCGCCGCAGTGGCGGTGGCGGGGCTGCTCATCCTCGGCCTCAACCCGCTGTCGTTCTTCGATGTCACCCTTTGGCGTGATGACCATTCCCTCGTCGCACGCACGGTGGTGGTCCTGGCCGCCGTTGCAACACTGATGCTTGCGGTGGTTGTGCTGCTCAAGGGAAAGGTTTGGACCGGATTGGTCGGCATGTTCATCACGCCCCTGCTGTTCATCGGCGCGATTCGGTTGTCGCGTCCGCATGCCCCGTGGGCCCGCTGGCGATACAGCGATCGGCCGCGCAAGATGCACAGGGCGCTGGAACGGGAACGCAGGTTGCGGCGGCCGGTCGTTCAGGCGAAGCTCTGGCTGCAGCACGTGATTGCCGGGGAGCCGCACTTTCCCGACGACGTCGAAGTCGATCAGCAGTTGGACCGCGAAATCCACGCCGCCCCGGCGCCCCCGGAGCGCGCCACGGCTAAGGGGGAAGCCGCCTAGAAATGCGGTACTTCTATGACACGGAGTTCATCGACAACGGGCACACGATCGAGTTGATCTCGATCGGTGTGGCGGCCGACGACGGCCGCGAATATTACGCAATATCAACGGAATTCAACCCGGACCTCGCGGGCAGCTGGGTGCGCAAGCATGTGCTGCCCAAGCTGCCGTCGCCGTCGTCGCCGCTGTGGCGTTCACGCAGGCAGATCCGGATGGAGTTGGAGGACTTCTTCGGTGTCGACGGCGACGAGCCGATCGAGCTGTGGGCCTGGGTGGGCGCCTACGACCACGTGGTGATGTGCCAGTTGTGGGGGCCGATGACCGACCTGCCACCGGCGATCCCTCGCTTCACCCGCGAGCTGCGGCAGTTCTGGGAGGACCGCGGCTCGCCGCGGATGCCGCCGCGGCCGCGTGACGCCCATGACGCCCTGGTCGACGCCAGGCACAATCTGCTGCGGTTTCGGCTGATGACGTCGGGGTTTGAGAAGGCAGGAGTGCCAGCCCAGCGGTAAAAAGCAGCTGTCGGCGCCCGTTACCATGAACAGGTGAACTGGACCGTCGACGTACCCATCGATCAGCTGCCTCCGCTGCCTCCGCTGCCGGATGACATGCGGCAGCGACTGGACGCGGCGCTGGCCAAGCCGGCGGCGCAGCAGCCAAGCTGGGATGCGGAATCGGCCAAGGTAATGCGGACGGTGCTGGAGAGCGTTCCGCCGGTGACGGTGCCCGCGGAGATAGAGCGGCTGCGGGGCCTGCTGGCCGACGTCGCCCGCGGTGAGGCGTTCCTGCTGCAAGGCGGCGACTGCGCGGAGACGTTCACCGACAACACCGAACCCCACATCCGGGCCAACATCCGCACCCTGCTGCAGATGGCGGTGGTGCTGACCTACGGCGCCAGCATGCCGGTGGTCAAGGTGGCGCGCATCGCGGGCCAGTACGCCAAGCCGCGGTCGTCGGACATCGACGCGCTGGGGCTGAAGTCCTACCGCGGCGACATGATCAACGGCTTCGCACCCGACGCCGCCGCCCGCGAGCACGACCCGTCGCGGCTGGTGCGCGCCTACGCCAACGCCAGCGCCGCGATGAACCTGGTGCGGGCGCTGACCGCGTCGGGTCTGGCCTCGCTGCATCTCGTGCACGACTGGAACCGCGAGTTCGTCCGGACTTCGCCCGCGGGCGCCCGCTACGAGGCGCTGGCCGGCGAGATCGACCGAGGCCTGACGTTCATGAGCGCCTGCGGAGTCGACGACCGCAACCTGCAGACCGCCGAAATCTACGCCAGCCATGAGGCTTTGGTCCTGGACTACGAGCGGGCAATGCTGCGGCTGTCGACCGACTCCCCGGCTGACGAGCCCGAGCCACGGCTGTACGACCTGTCCGCGCACTACGTGTGGATCGGCGAGCGCACCCGCCAGCTCGACGGTGCACACGTCGCGTTCGCGGAGGTGATCGCCAACCCGATCGGGGTGAAGATCGGCCCGACGATGACGCCCGAGCTCGCTGTCGAGTACGTCGAGCGGCTCGATCCGCACAACCAGCCGGGCCGGCTGACCTTGGTGAGCAGGCTGGGCAACAACAAGGTGCGCGACCTGCTGCCGCCGATCATCGAGAAGGTCCAGGCCACGGGTCATCAGGTGATCTGGCAGTGCGACCCGATGCATGGCAACACCCACGAGTCGTCGACCGGCTACAAGACCCGCCACTTCGACCGCATAGTCGACGAGGTGCAGGGCTTCTTCGAGGTGCACCGCGCGCTGGGAAGCCATCCCGGCGGCATCCACGTCGAGATCACCGGCGAGAACGTCACCGAGTGTCTCGGTGGCGCGCAGGACATCTCGGACTCTGATCTGGCCGGCCGCTACGAGACGGCCTGTGATCCCCGGCTGAACACCCAGCAGAGCCTGGAGTTGGCGTTCCTAGTCGCGGAGATGCTCCGCGATTAGATCGGGCGGAGATGCTCCGCGACTAGGGCGTTCGCGCAGAGGCCGCCGCCGGAAGTCGTCGGGCCAAATCGGCCATCAGTCTGTCGATGTCGACGGGGCGACCGCGGTAGCCGATGTACTTGTCAGGCCGGACGACGAACGCGCAGGCCGAGGCGATCCCATACTGACGGTGTGCCGATCGCGTCGGATCGCCAACTGCCGCAGGGTGATCGGCGAAGCGCTCAGCGGTGACGACGCGCGCCCTCACCAACGCCGGATACATCTGCTCGATCTGTTCGGCGATCCGGCACAGCTCCACAGCCGGGCGCGCGTCGCCATCGAGCCCGGTGAAGAGAAGCACGGTGTGCTGGGTGCCGCGCAGTACCTCGTAGACGCGTCCCGCTCGCCCGTCGATGATCACGTCGGCCTCGCGAGCGCGGTCGCCCGGCGCGGGCGCGTGCCGCCACCCCGAACCGTCCTCGGCGTTGAGCGGGCTGTCCGGGTAGTGAAGGCGCAGTTGCGCCAGCAGGCCGATAAACCGCCTGCGCAGCCACGGGCGCGTCAGCACACGGTCTGCCAGTAGCGGCGCCACCCGGCCACGGGCCAGCCGTGCCAGCGGGTTCTGCCCGCCGAAGGCCGAGAACAACCGGTCGGTCGTCTTGAGCAACTGAACGGCGATCGGGTGCCGCTCGGCCTGATAGCTATCCACCAACGACTCGTCGGCGAGCCCGCGTTCGACAAGCGCGAGCTTCCAGGCCAGGTTGTAAGCGTCCTGAATACCGGTGTTCATCCCTTGTGCGCCCGCGGGGCTGTGCACGTGGGCAGCGTCGCCGACGAGGAATACCCGTCCGTCTCGGTAGCGGGGCACTGTGCGGCTGTGCACACGGTAGCGAGTCACCCAGTACTCCTTTACGACCTTGGCCGGGAAGGGAACTCGCTCGTCGACCATCGCCTGGAACTCCTCGTGACTGGGTTCGCTGTACTCTGCGCTCGAGCCGTCGGGCCCGGGCGGAAAGTTGCCGAATATCCGGTAGCGGTTCTCGCCTGGCATCGAGAACGCCGCGAAAATGCCTGCAGGACTAGGGAATCCGTAAAGCCCGCCGTGCGGCAACTGCCAGTCGAGTTCGGCATCGGCCATGATGAATTCGTCGCGATAGGTCGACCCGGCGAATGGGATACCCGCCGTCTTGCGGACCGCGCTGTGCGCACCGTCGCAACCGATGACCCACCGGCACCGTACGGTCTCTATCGACCCATCCTCTCCGCGCAACGACACGGTCACCGTCTCGCCGT
>DASQCE010000637.1:0-4369 GCA_035634855.1 Mycobacterium sp. | reverse complement strand
TCGTCGGCCTCCCAAATGGCATACGACGCCGGGGCGCCGGGAACGAGGGTTCCGGTCACCCCGTCGCGGTCGCCTCCGGCGCGCCATGCACCGCGCGTCGCCGCCGCGAACGCGGCCCGCGCCGACACCGCGCTGCCTGGAGTGCGATGGCGGGTCGCCGCGCGCACCGTCGCCCACGGATTCAGGGCTGTCACCGGGCTGTCCGAGCCGAACGCGATTAGCACGCCTTGGGATGCTAGCAGCGCAAACCGGTTCAACTTGGTGCCTCGGTCAAGGCCGAGGCGTTTCACATACATGCCCTCCTCGCCGCCCCACAGCGCGTCGAAGTTCGGCTGCACGCTGGCGAACACACCCCACGACCCGAGCCGGGCGGCCTGGTCCTCGGTGACCATCTCGAGGTGCTCGAGCCGATGACCGCAGCGCGCCACCGCGGGCGCTCCGAAGTGGTCGACGACCCGCTCGAGCGCGGTCACGACGGCGGTGACCGCGGCATCGCCGATAACGTGGAAACCCGCGGTGATGCCGGCCTCGGTGCAGGCGCGGACATGGGCGGCGATCGCGTCGACGTCGAGATAGCTGTTGCCACAGCGCTCCGCGGCGTCGTGGTAGGGCTGGTGCAGCCACGCGGTGCGCGAGCCGAGCGCGCCGTCGACGAACAGGTCGCCGGCCAGTCCACGGGCGCCGGTGCGGTCGATCAGGTCGCGCGCTTGGCCGGCTGTGGTGACGTGTTCGCCCCAGTAGCCGACGATCTCGACGCCGTGGTCGGTGTCTCGAACGTCGATCCAGTCGTCGATGCCGCCGATCTCGGGGCCTGCGCATTCATGCACCGCGGCGATTCCGAACGCGGCCGCGGCGTCGAGGGCGGCCAGCCGCGCTTCACGGCGCTGCGCGGGTGTCAACCAATCGCGCGCGGCCGCGCGCACCAGGTGGTGGGCGTCGCTGATGACTGGCCGCTGCGGATCGAAACCCGCCGCGTCGGCCAGACCCGGCGCAAGTCGGCGCAGTGCTGTCGAGGCCGCCGCGGAGTGCACATCGACGCGGGCAAGGTAGGCGGGTCGATCGCCGACGACAGCGTCGAGGTCATCGGTGCGTGGCGCGGTGTTCTCGGGCCAGCCGGATTCGTCCCAGCCATGTGCCCAGATCGGCCCGTCGGGATGCGCGCGCACGTAATCGGCGATGAGCGCCAGGCAATGCCGCAGTGAGGTGGCGCTTCGCAGGTCCAGCCCGGCAAGCGTCAGGCCGGTGGCGGTGAGGTGGACGTGGCTGTCGACGAATGCCGGTGCGACGAATGCACCCTCGAGATCGACGATGTCGGCGTCCGGAAATTGGGCGCGGCCGACGTCGTCGTTGCCGAGCCATGCGACCACCCCGTCGCGCACGGCCATGGCCGTCGCGTCGGGCATGGCCGGGCTGTGCACTCGGCCGTTCAGGAGGAGGGTTGTCACTTAGTCGGGCTGACGCGGAAGAGACGGCGGCTCGATATCGGTGACGTCGATGACCTCGCCGTCGATGTAGTCGCCGCGCCCTGCGGCGTCATATCCCCAGCCGGTAGCCGTACCCGTACCCGCGGCCGCGGTGACCAGCGGCATTCTTCGCGCGGCGATCGCGGTGACCAGCGGGCGGGCAGCGGCACGGGTGGGCGGCAGCAGCAACAGGGCACCCAAAACGGAGCTGGCCAGGCCGGGGATCACGACGAGCACGGTACCGAGCGCGACGAGCACGCTGTCGGTCGCCGCTCCTTGCACCGTTGACACGGTCAGGCCGGACTGGAGCCGGCGAATGTGGCGCTTGACCTGCGATCCGGCCAGCGCCAGGCTCAGCACGAAGGTGCCGAGCAGCGCGAGGACGGTCGAGCCGAAGCCGATCGTCGACGTCAGCGCGACGATGACCGCGAGCTCGATGACCGCGTAGAGGACAAACAGCCGCATCGCCATGTACAAGGAACGTCTGGAGGATCCGTCTTGGTTCCATAGATTGACGCCGTGACGACGATCAAGATCGAGACTCCGGGTGGCCCGATCGATACTCTGCGTTGTGGTGCACGATGCGATCGGCTACCGCCCCGACAATGAGTCAAGGTCGGCGCGGATCACCGCGGCCGGATTCGTCGCCATCACGCCGAACCTATTCGCGCGGTGGCAGGGCGCGTTGCATCGCCAGGGTCTTTCGCGAGTTGTTGACCCAGCGCGGCCGCGCCCTCGAAGACATCTTCGCCGCCCGCGATCATGTGCAGTCGATGCCGGAGTGCACCGGGTCTGTCGGTGTGGTCGGGTTCCGCATGGGGGGTTAACTCGCATTGGTGATGGCGCCCAAGGGTTTTGGCGCTTCGGCACCGTTCTACTGCCCGCCGCTGCCACGCCACCTCAGTGAGACCCTGGACGGGGCATGCCCGATCGTGGCCAGCTTCGGCCGCCGCGACCCGTTGGGGATGGGTGCGCCCGCACGCCTGCGCAAGGTCCTCGACGACAAAGGCATCGAGGCTGACATCAAGGTCTACCCGGACACCGGCCACAGCTTCGCGAACAAGCTGCGGGCCAGCTTCTGCTCCGGATCACCGGATTCGGCTACCACGACTCGGCGACCGAAGACGCCCACAGCCGGTCTTCACATTTTTCAACGGGCACCTGGCTAGGCCGCAGGCTTGATCTCCAGCCCGATGTGCACCTTGTCGATGCCACCTCTGATCAGCGAATGCGGGATGAACCACCACGCGTGCCACCAATAACGCTTGACCACTGCGTCGTAGACCCTGCGGGTGTCCTTCTTGGGCAGGATCCGAGCCACCGCCTCGACCGGCTCACCCTTGGCCTGGCCCAGGCCACCGGAGCGCTGGATTGTGACGCGTGACGTGTTGCGGATCCGCTTCGCCTTCCAGGAACCGTCGTCGGTAATGATCAGGAGCTTGTCGCCGTCGGGCGCGCCCCATACGGCTGTCGGCTTGGGCCTGCCGTCCTTGGTGAATGTGGTCAACAGCAGGTACTTGGACCGCGCGACGTCGTCGAAAGTTTCCGCCACGCTCAAGCCGCCTTCAGTTCGATCGACACGTTGTTCTTCATTCCCCCGCGCAGCTTGGAGAAAACGTTGAACGTCTTGCCGAGCAGCCCGTAGCGCTTGCCGATCGCGTCGTAGGTGGCGCCGTTGGCCGACTTCTCCAGGATCGTGGCGTTCGCCTCGACCGCCTCGCCCTCCCGGTTACCGCTTCTGTCGCAGACCGCGATGGTCACTCGCGGGGTGTTGCGGATCCGCTTGACCTTCCACGACTTCTCCTGGCTGATCGCCACCAGGCCGTCTCCCCGTGGCGCGGCCCAGATGGCTGTCGGCTTGGGCCTGCCGTCCTTGGTGAAGGTGGTCAGCAGGATGTAGTCGGACTTGGCGACGTCGGCAAAGGTGACAGGCACGCTGTCAAACGTAGCGGTCAGCCCTCGAGTTCGCCTTCCGTCTCGAGCAGCACCGCGCGCAGGCCGTCGATGGTGGCCTGTTCTGGTTGCGCCCACATCCCCCGCCCTGCCGCCTCCAGCAGGCGCTCGGCCATGCCGTGCAGCGCCCACGGGTTGGACTCGGCCATGAACTTACGGTTGTCGTCGTCGAGCACGTACTCCGCCGACAGCCGCTCGTACATCCAGTCGGCCATCACCCCGGCGGTGGCGTCGTAGCCGAACAGGTAGTCGACGGTGGCGGCCATTTCGAAGGCGCCCTTGTAGCCGTGCCGCCGCATCGCCGTCATCCAGCGTGGATTGACGACACGGGCCCGGAACACGCGGGTCGTTTCCTCCGACAGCGTTCGGGTACGCACGGCATCGGGCCGCGTGTTGTCGCCGATGTAGGCGGCCGGTGACTGCCCGGTCAGGGCCCTCACGGTGGCGACCATGCCGCCGTGGTACTGGAAATAGTCGTCGGAGTCGGCGATGTCGTGCTCGCGGGTATCGGTGTTCTTGGCGGCCACCGCGATCCGCCGGTATTGCCGGTTCATGTCGTCGGCGGCGGGCGCGCCATCCAGCCCGCGGCCGTACGCGAAGCCGCCCCATGCGGTGTACACCTCTGCGAGGTCGCCGTCGTCTCGCCAATTGCGGCTGTCGATCAGCTGCAGCAGACCCGCGCCGTAGGTGCCCGGCTTGGACCCGAAAATCCTTGTGGTGGAGCGGCGTTGGTCACCGTGATCGGCAAGGTCGGTCTGCGCGTGGGCGCGGACGTAGTTGTCGGCGGCTGGCTCGTCCAGGATTGCGACGAGTTGCACCGCGTCGTCGAGCATGGTGACAACGTGCGGGAACGCATCGCGGAAGAAGCCGGAGATACGCACGGTCACGTCGATGCGCGGCCTGCCGAGTTCGGCCAGCGGGATCGGCTCCAGGTTCACCACCCGCCGCGACGC
>DASQCE010000636.1:0-3993 GCA_035634855.1 Mycobacterium sp. | reverse complement strand
GTCTGCGGCACCGCAGCGCAAACACCTTCCCGCGCAGTGGTTTCAGGCTGATCATGGTCGGTCCACTCCGCGGGGATGAGACGCTTGCTGCCATCGCCCAACACGACCAGCAACTCCAATCGGCCGTGTCGGCGAAAATGGCCGATCACCACCAACGACTGCCCTTCCAACGCATGCCGAAAACGCGTAATCGTCACGGTCGTGGTCATCGGCTCATCACCGCCGCGGCGGAAAGGTCCTCGAGGCCGGTAGTAAGTCGTGTGATCGTTCGGCGCGATTCCACACTCCGGGTTGATGTCCGCGGTCGAGGAACGCATCAGTGACCGTCGCCTGCTGTCGCTGCTGCGCGCGTTCCTGCGCGCGGGCGTGATGGAACAGGGCACGGTGCGGCGCCCGGTGACGGGCACCGCGCAAGGCGGGGTGATCAGTCCGTTGATGTGCAACGTCTACCTGCACCGGCTCGACCGGGCGTGGCGGGGCGCGTACGGGACCTACCTTCGCTACGCCGACTTATGTGGAATTCGACATAAGTCCGCTTATGCCGACCGGCGGATTATGCCGACCGCGGCGTGAACGGGCTGGTCGGCGGGGTGGGGACGGCTGGTTGGTCGGCATAATCCGGGGTTGCCGGCGGGGTGAGATGTTGTCGAGGAATGCGAGGAGAGCGTCGGGGGCGCGGTAGCGTCCGGGGCTGGTGTTCGGTGGTGCGACGCGGGAGAGGGCTTGCTCTTTGATGGTCATGTCGGCGTGCAGATAGGCCTGCGTGGAGCCGGGGTCCTCGTGGCCGAGCCACAGCGCGATGACCGAGGTGTCGACCCCGGCGTGCAGCAGCGCCATCGCCGCGGAATGTCGCAGGGTGTGCGGTGTGACGTGCTTGGTGGCGATGCTCGGGCAGTCGACCGCGGCGCGGGCAGCGTGTTTGGTGATCAACTTGGCGACCGCGTCCCGTGAGAGTGGTTGGTCTCGGCTGGTGGTGAACAGTGCGTCGTCCGGCCCGCCGTTGTGGTCGGCCAGCCAAACACGGAGTGCGGCAACGGTTTGTCTGGTCAAGGGCGTGGCTCGGTCTTTGCGGCCCTTGCCGGTGCAACGGCAGTGCGCGCCGGCGCCCAGGTCGATGTCGGCGCGACGTAGGCCGATCAGTTCCGAGACCCTGAGCCCGGTTTGGCACGCCAGAATCAGCATCGCGTGGTCACGGCGACCGAGCCGGGTGGAACGGTCGGGCGCCGCCAGCAGCGCGTCGATCTCGGCGGCGGTCAGGAAGCACACTACGGGCCGGTCGCAGCGTTTCGGTGGGATCGCCAGCACTCGGCTGATGTGGTCGGCGTGTTCGGGGGCGTGCAACGCGGCGTAGCGGAACAGGGACCGGGTCGCGGCCAACCTGGCGTTTCGGGTGGCGGTGGTGTTGGCACGCTCGGTTTCCAGGTGCCGCAGGAACGCGGTGATCAGATCTGCGTCGATGACCTGGAAATCGAGTGTGCTGGGCTCGACACCTGTTGTCCGGGAGGCGAACTCGATCAGCAGTCGGCAGGTGTCGCGGTAGGCCGCGATGGTGTTGGGTCCGGCTCGACGTTGACGGATCAGCTTGTCGGTGAAGAATCCTTGCAGGATCGGTGCCAGCGGGCTCATGACAGCTCCCCGAACGCGGTGGACTCAAGGCGACCCGCCGCCAGGGCGAGCAGCTCCGGAATCGCCTGCAGGTACCAGTACGTCGACTTCGGGTCGACGTGACCGAGCCAGGTCGACAGCACCGGCAGCCGGGCCTGGATATCACCGCCGTCGCGGTAGAGGTCCAACAGTGTGGCGACGGTGAAGCCGTGGCGCAGATCGTGCATTCGTGGGCGGCGTCGACCGGGCGGCGCGATCCCGGCATCATCGAGGAGGCCCGCGAAGGTGCGAGTGAGGTTGTGCACGTCGATTCGGGTGCCGCGAGTGGAGACGAAGAAGCTTCCCCGATCGGGATCGGGGAACCACAGGTCGCGACGGCGGCGGTAGTCCCGCAGGGCGGTGACCGTGGAGTGGTGCAGGAACAGTCGCCGCGACTTGCCGAACTTCGAGTCCAGAACCAAAAGTGTCGCGGCGTCGAGATCGACATGGTCGTCGTCGAGTCGGCACGCCTCGGACTTGCGCATCCCGGTGACCGCGAGCAGCCCGATCAGCGTCTGCCAGGTCGCCGCCCGCAGCGGCGGGGTCAACTGGGCGGCGGCGTCGATGAGCGCGGCGATCTCGCCCGGCGAATACAGGTACGGCGTGATCCGGCACTTGTGGTGCGGCAACGCGTCCTCGGGCGGGATTTCGCTGTCGGGGTCGAGGGTCTGGTAGTGGCGGGCGAAGATCCGCACGCTCATCAGCCGCCGCGCCAGGTAGCCGTCGTGGGTGCTGCCACTGCGGGTCGTCGTCGCCCACTCCAGCGCCAGGTCGCTGGCGATCCGGTCGCTGCCGCGGGACTCGCAGTAGTCGACGAACGACATCAGTTGCCTGCCTTGGGTGGTCAGCTTGAACCCCAGGGCCCGCCGCATCGCCAGATAGTCCTCGGCGGCCTGCCGCAGCCCGGTCATGACCACACCGCCGCAGTTGGCCACGGCCGCGCCAGCGGTCGCAGCGCGTTTTCGTCCACCTTGGCGTAGATCGCGGTGGACAGGTCGCTGCGATGCCGCAGCACCTGCCCGACCTGCGGCAGCGACGCCCCGGCGCGCAGCATGTCGGTGGCCAGCGTGTGTCGCAACCGATGCGCACCCACCCGCGGCAGGCCCGCGCGGCGACACGCCTGTCCCATGATGCCGCGGATCGCCGCCGCCGTGAGCCGCCGATATGGCTTGCGCACCGTAGCGAACACCGTCCGCGTCTCGCAGTCGGGCCGGCCATCGGTCAGATATGCCACGATCGCTTCCCCGACATCGCTGGGCATCGGGAGCCGATCGATCCGGTGGCCCTTGCCCCGCACCGTGACCTCACCGGCACGCCAATCGAGGTCGCCGAGCCGCAGGTCGGCGACCTCGGCGCCGCGCAATCCCAACCGCACCAACATGATCAGGATCGCGTAGTCACGCCGACCGACCACCGTGGCCTGGTTGCAGGACCCCAATAGCTGCGCCACCACCGCGGCATCCACCCCCCGCGGCAGCGAGGCCAGCCGCCAACCCGCCACCCCCGGAACCGCCCCCGCCAGCCCTATCGGCGTGTGTCCGGACACGTGCAGAAACCGCAGCAACGCTCGCAGCGACGTCGCCATCGCCTTCGCCGATTCGACGTTGCGGTCCCGGCAGTAGCCGACCATGAACGAAGTCACCTGTCCCGAATCCAATTGCCGCACAGCGAACTCCACCGGATCCGGCAACGAAGCCAGAAACGTGCCCGCCTGGTTGCTGTAGCAGCGCACTGTCTCCCGCGACAGCCCCCGCTCGGCCGCCAGCCACGACCGGAACCCGGCCAACAACGCAGCCGGTGACACATCGACGCTCATGATCTTCTCCCGTCTCGAGTGGTCTTCCTTCAACCACTCAGACGTGAAACCGCCCCGATCACAAGGCGCGGATTATGCCGACCAACCAGTCGTCCCCACCCCGCCGACCTGCCCGTTCACGCCGCGGTCGGCATAATCCGCCGGTCGGCATAAGCCGACGATTTCGTCGTCCTGGTGCACGGTGACCAGACACACGTCCAAGCCCTGCGAGAAGACGTCGCCACCGCGCTCGAACCCCTGGGACTTCGACTCTCCGAGTCCAAAACCCAGGTGGTGCACATGGGCGACGGGTTCAACTTCCTCGGCTTCCACATCCGGTGGAAACGCAAGCGGGGAACCAACAAATGGCATGTCTACACCTTCATCGCCGACCGGCCACTCCGGTCGGTGACGGCGAAGATCCGTGCCCTGACGAACAGGAAATCGCAGCAGAATCCAGGGGCCGTGCTGGTCAGGATCAACCAGATCTTGCGCGGTTGGACCAACTACTTTCGGTACGCGGCCTGCAAACGCACCCTCAGCCGCCTGTTCCA
>DASQCE010000635.1:0-7931 GCA_035634855.1 Mycobacterium sp. | reverse complement strand
ATCGGCGTGATGGGCAAGGGCGGGGTCGGCAAGACGACCGTGTCGGCCAGCGTCGGTTCGGTTTTCGCCGAGTTGCGCCAGGACGACCGCGTGGTGGCCGTCGACGCCGACACCGCATTCGGGAAGCTGGGCAGCCGGGTCGACCCGAAGGCGCAGGGGTCCTACTGGGAGCTGGCGTCCGACCAGCATCTCGAAACTTTCGCCGATCTGCGCAGCCGGGTGGGCAACAACGCGGCAGGCCTGTTCGTGCTTGCGGGCGAAGCGACGCCGGCACGGCGCCGCGTCCTGGATCCCGCGATCTATCGGGAAGCGACGTCGCGGCTGGACCGCCACTTCACCATCTCGATCATCGACTGCAGCTCGACCATGGACACCCCCGTCACCCAAGAGGTGCTGCGGGATCTCGACGCGCTGATCGTCGTGTCCTCGCCGTGGGTCGACGGCGCGGCCGCGGCCGGTCAGACGATGGACTGGCTGGCGGCGCGGGGACTGACGAATCTTTTGCAACGCACGGTGATCGTGCTGAACGACTCGGATGGCCACGCCGACAGGAGGACTCGGTCAATCCTCGCGCAGCAGTTCGCCAGCCAGGGCCAGAAGGTCGTCGAGGTTCCTTTCGACGGACACCTGCGGCCGGGCGGCGTCATCGACCACACCAGTCAGATGTCGCCGCCCACCAGGCGCCGGTTCGTCGAAATCGCCGCTGCGCTCGCCGAATACTTCCCGACCCGCGACGACCGGAGCAGGGAACGCTACTAATCGATCTGCTTGAGCAGCGCTTCGATCGCGTCGATCGCTGCCGCAGGCACCGGCTCTTCTGCCTCCGCGCGCGCGATGTCATCCTCGGAAACGCCTGCAGCTTGGGCGGTTTCGGCGATGGTCAGGTTGGCGCGACGCCGGCTGGCGTACACCCTCTGACCTAGCGTTGCCCTGGGTGCGGTTGCGCCGAGCAGGGTGAGCTCATCGATCTGGCGGCGGACGGTGCCAAGCGCCCTGATGAGCGCGGGCGTGATCTGGCTGATGCGGGTGCACGGGCGGCGACGGCCTCGAGCTGGCGCAGGTCGGCCAGGATGGCGGTCACCCGCGGCGTGAACTTCGCGTCGTCGACCGGAGGCAGCGAGTCGACGGCCGCGCCGAGGGTATGCACCGCGGTGATGACAGCCTGCGCGATCAGCTGCCCTTCGTCGGCGCTCCCGACCGGTTCGATCGGCCTCTCCCGCGCGACGTGCTGGCCTTGGCGCAGCCGGGCGATGGTTCCCGGCGGCCACTGCAATACCTCTTCGAGCCTTGCTCGCGTGCGTTCGCGCGGCCAGCTGCGACCCTTTTCGAAAGCGATCAGGGCACCGGCGTTGATGATGCCGTCGGCAGCGAGGCTGCGCTGACTGATGTCGAGCTCACGCCTGCGCGCGGCGGCGGCCGCCCCGGCGCGGACCATTCCGGGGTCGACGACGCCCGACGTCTCAGCGGTCGACTCCGCGTCTGTCATTCCGGCGATTCCTCGCTGAGTGGTGTCCTGCGCAGGTGTCGCAATAGTAACCAGCGTCGGCCCGACCGCTACGACTTGGCCACCCATTTTGCGCGATCGATATGTGGCAGAGCTACGGCTCGATTCTTTGACTAACCGTATTAACGCTACGGAATTGCGGCGTTGCAATATGTGCACATTATCGCTGGTAACGGCTCTATTATTAACTTTTGACCCTCGTTTGCGCGGGTTGACGACACCATCCGAGATATTTCAGGCGCGTATCTAACTGTTGCGTTGCTACAGTTTGTGCGCTACGTTTGGCGCCTTCGCGGTGTGACGCCGCAGAGCGTGCAGAGGAGCGACAGACTATGAACGCATCGGAGTGGGTAGAGCCGCCGATAGGCGCGTGCACTCGAGATCCTGAACGGTGGACGACGAGGGCGGACGAAGAAGCCAAGGCCGTCTGCCGGGCGTGCCCCCGTCGATGGATGTGCGCCCGCGAGGCATGCGAACTGCCGCGGGCAGAGGGGCTGTGGGCCGGAATTGTCATCCCCGAGGGCGGCCGCGGCCGGACGTTCGCCCTGCGCCAGCTGCGTTCCCTCGCCGAGCGCAACGGCTACCCGATACGCGACCGGCGACTCTTCGCCGAATCCGCCTGACCCGCGACCCGTTCACCACCGGTTTCGGGGGGTCGGCGGCGAACGGGCGGCCGGCGGACCACTGGAATATCTTGTCCCGGCAGTGAGTTAGAGGATGGGACGGTGCCGGGCATGCCCCGGGCCCCAACCACAATCGTCGCTTGGAGCGACCACTCGCCGAGAGGCGCCATGGCGGCACCGTCCCTAACTTTCCCTCACCAGGTGTCCACGAACCGCTGACCGCGCGGCTGTTGTTCGTGCGACGCGGCCGCCGCCAGAGTCGCGGCGATCAGGCCGCGGGTGTCGGCGGGATCAATCACATCGTCGATCTCGAACAGTGCAGCGGCGTTGAGCGCCTTGGCATTCTCCTCAGCGGCGGTGGTCGCCTGCCGGACGCGCTCCTCCCGCTCGTCGTCATCGGCGATCTGTTCGAGCTCCTTGCGCAGCCCAAGGCGAACGGCTCCCTCGAGGCCCATCGGGCCGAGGTGGGCGCCCGGCCACGCCACGGTGAGCAGCGGCTCGTGCAGACTGCCGCCGACCATAGCCTGCGCGCCGAGGCCGTAACCGCGGCGCAGCACCACCGCGACCAGCGGCACGCGCAGCGCGGCGCCGGCGACGAGCATGCGCGAAGCGCGCCGCACCAACGATTCGGCTTCGGCCGCCGGGCCGACCATGTAGCCGGGACAGTCGACCAGTGACACGATCGGCAGGCCAAAGGCGTCGCACAGCTGCAGGAAACGGGCGGCCTTGTCGGCCGCGGAGGCGGTGATCGCGCCCGCCATCACCCGCGTGTTGTTGGCGATGATGCCGACGGCTCGGCCCTCGATGCGGGCCAGCGCGGTGACCATCTCCGGGGCGAACCGCTCGCGAAGGAACGTCACCGACCCGTCGTCTGTCAACGTCTCGATGATCGGGGTGACGTAATAGGCACGCCGGGCGCGCTCGGGAACCATCGTGCGCAGACGTGTTTGGTCATCTGCGGCGCCGGGTGTCGTCGCACCCTGGAAGTAGCCCAGCAGCCGCTTCGTCACCACGACCGCTTCCGCCTCGTCGGCGACGACGACGTCGACAACCCCGTTCGGCGCCTGTATCGAGATCGGGCCGACGTCGTCGGCGGGCACGTCGCCGAGCCCGCCGCCTGCGATCATCGCCGGTCCGCCCATGCCGATCGACGCATCCTCGGTGGCGACGATGAGATCGGCGCATCCGGCGATCACCGCGTTGCCTGCAAAGCAGCGACCCTTGACGATCGCGATCCGCGGCACCACCCCCGACAATGCCGCCCACAGCTTGAACGCGCGGGTGTCGAGTGCAGAGACGACGGGATAGTCGGTGTCGCCGGGACGTCCGCCGCCGCCTTCGGCGAAGAACACTGTGGGCAACCGCATGCGTTCGATGAGTTCGAAGAGCCGGTCCTTCTTCCGATGGCCGAGCGCGCCCTGGGTGCCGGCGAGCACGGTGTAGTCGTAGGACAACACGGCGCACGCGCTGCGTTCGTAGCCGAACTCCTCGCCGTTGATCCGTGCCGTGCCCGCGACGAGCCCGTCGGCAGGGGTGCGCTCGATCAGGTCGGCCAGATCGCGGCGAAATCGCTGTGCGGCGATCGCGAACCGCCCGTACTCGACGAACGTGCCGGCGTCGACCAGATCCTCGATGTTTTCCCGCGCGGTGCGACCCTTGCCGGCGTGCCGACGTTCCACCGCGTCGGGCCGCGCCGCATCCTCGGTGAGCGCGCGACGCCTCAATAATTCGGCGTGATCGTCGCGGATGGGCTCGTCGGACATGGCGTCAGATGCTAACAAGGTGTGATATCTAGCACCCTATTAGTTAGTACACGAATTAATTGGCTAGGGTGTTGGTATGACCCTCGTGGAGAACGACATCGATCCGCTGGCCCTTGAACGGCAGGTGTGCTTTGCGCTGGCGGTCACCAACCGCGCGGTGTTGGCGGTGTATCGGCCGCTGCTCGACCCGTTGGGGCTGACCCATCCGCAGTACCTCGTGATGCTCGCCCTGTGGGATCACTACAAGTCGGAATCCGATCGGCCGTTGTCGGTCAAGGAGATCGCCGCGGCGCTGCAACTGGATTCGGCGACGTTATCCCCGATGCTCAAGCGCTTGGAAGCGGTCGGCCTGATCACGCGCACACGTAGCGCCGCCGACGAGCGGGCCACCGATGTGGAGCTGACCAAGGCCGGTACCCATTTGCGGCGGCGAGCCCTCAAGATTCCGCCCGCGGTGATCGACCGGCTCGGCGTAGGGCTCGACGAACTCGAACTGCTGCACGACGTGCTCACTCGCGTCAACACCGCGGCGTTGGCCGCGGGTGCGCTCGATGACAGGAAGGATTTTCGATGAAAAGGCCAGGACCGCTCCAGTACATCGGCTATTCGTTCGGCCACAAGCTCCCCGACGAGATGCGCGACTGGGTGCGCAACGACCTCGCGGGCAAGGGAGCCGTCCGCCGACACATGGTTCGCACCGCAATACCGCCTTTCCTGGTGCTCGCACCGTTCTGGCTGCTCCCCGCGTCGCTATACGTGCATCTGGAGATGACGGTACCGATCTACGCCTGGGCGATATTGATGTCACTGGCGCTCAACAAGGTGTGGCGACGATACCGACTCGCGCAACACAATCTGGACCCGAACCTCGTGGACGAAATCAACCGTGAGAAGAACGCCCGTATGCACGAGGATTACATCCAGCGATATGGGCCACGCCCGCAAGAGGCGAAGTGGCAATCGAACAGCAGCCCCTTCTAGACGTCAAAGCGAGTCGATGATCCGGGATCGCCGTGGGCAGATCGACGTTGGTCTCGTCGCCGACTCGTTGCCTTATGCGAGCAGCTGCCGCACATGGGCCGACTGTTCGTAAATGTCGTTGGTCGTCGGTGTCAATCTGGCACCCACCGCGTAGTTATCCACAGGCATCGCGGACGAGTGACCTGGCCTGTCGGGCGGCGGGCTTAGCGTGCGGTCATGACGAACTGGATTAACACGGTCAGCCGTGACCACGTCGAGCGCGGGGTCCGCGGCCGCTTCACTCAGGCCAACCACGGCAAGCCGACCATGCTGCGCAAGATGGCTCGTGGTGACTGGATCATCTTCTATTCGCCGAAGACGGCATATCCCGACGGTGAACCGCTGCAAGCCTTCACCGCGATCGGACAGGTCGCCGACAACGAGGCATACCAAGCGGACGTGGCGCCCGACTTCCAGCCGTGGCGGCGCAACGTCGACTTCCTGGAGTGCGCCGAGACCCCGATCCGGCCGCTGCTCGAGCAACTCAACTTCATCGAGGACAAGGCCAGGTGGGGTTACAAGTTCCGCTTCGGGGTATTCAAGATCGACGATCACGACTTCGAAGTGATCCGATCGGCGATGACCTGCTCGGCCTGAGGCTTACTGTGGCCTGGTGAGCAACACCGATACCTCGCCGGCCGAAGTCGACTGTGCGGCATCGCCATTCGCCGGGGTGCTGCATCCGCGTGAGGTGCCGCTGGGTGGTCCGCGAGCTATCCGGGTACGCCGAACGCTGCCTCAGCGCGACCGGTCGCTGATCGGGGCGTGGTGCTTCGCCGACCACTACGGGCCGCATGACACCCGTAGCGGACCTGGGATGGACGTACCTCCCCATCCGCACACCGGGCTGCAGACCGTCAGTTGGCTGTTCAGCGGCGAGGTGGAGCATCGCGACAGCGCGGGCGTGCACGCGATGGTGCGGCCCGGCGAGCTGAACCTGATGACCGCGGGCGCCGGCATCTGCCACTCCGAGGTGTCGACGGCGGCGACCACCGTCCTGCACGGCGTGCAGCTGTGGGTCGCACTGCCCGAGTCCGACCGCGACACCGATCGCGACTTCGCCCATTTCGTGCCGACGCCGCGATCGATCGGCGGCGCCACGCTGCGGGTCTTCCTCGGCGAGCTCGTCGGCGATCGCTCCCCCGTGCACACCTTCACGCCGCTGCTCGGTGCGCAGCTCGATCTCATGCCGGGGGCGGAGGTGACGCTGGACGTCGATCCCGTCTTCGAGCACGGCGTGCTGCTCGACCAGGGCAGTGTCGAGGTTGCGGGTACGACGCTTGCCGTGGCCGACCTGGCATTCCAGACCGCGGGGCGCGACCGTCTCGAGGTGGTCAACCGCGGCCAAGGCCCCGCGCGAGTCGTGCTCCTCGGCGGTCCGCCGTTTCCCGAGCAGCTGGTGATGTGGTGGAACTTCGTCGGTCGCAGCCACGACGACATCGTGCTGTACCGGCAGATGTGGCAGGACCACGACGGCCGCTTCGGTGCGGTGCAGGGTTATCAAGGATCGGCGTCACGCCTGCCCGCGCCGCCCCTGCCAAATGCGACGTTGCGTCCGCGGCCCAATCCCGGGGTATAGAGGACTATGACCACCGATAAGACCGGCGCACCGACGACAGTGACCCAGGAGTCCGACCGCTTCAGCATTTCCGTAAACGGACAGAAGGTCGGGTTCGTCGAGTTCGCAGATCGCGATGGCCAGCGCGTTTTCACCCATACGGAGGTGCTCGACGAATTCGGCGGGCGCGGTCTGGCAACGATTCTCGTCGACGACGCGCTGACGGAGAGCCGCGACGCCGGGCTGCGGATCGTCGCGGTGTGCCCACTGGTGGTCGCTTTCGTCAAGAAGCACCACGAGTTCGACGACGTCGTGGACCCCGTGAATTCCGACGTCAAACGCTGGCTGGCGAATTCATAGCAGCGCCAGCCCGATATCGTCGGTCGCGATGACCACCCGGGATCGCGCCGCCGAGATCCCCGCTCCCCGCAGCGGCCCATCGGCCTTCTTCATTGCCGATGGCGACACCTTCGTACCGCAGCCCATCGCCCGGGGCCCGTGGGGCGAGACGATCAGCGGCAACTACGTCGGCGGCATCCTCGGCCACGTGCTCGACCGCGACGCCGGCGATCCCGAGTTCCAGCCCGCGCGGCTCACCGTCGACCTGTTTCGGCCCGCCGCGCTGGCACCTGTGCGCGTCGACACCACGGTCACCCGTCAGGGTCGACGACTCAGGTTGGTCGATGCGGTGATGACGCAATCCGACACCGTCGTCGCCCGCGCGAGCGGATTGTTTCTGCGTCGAGGCGAGCAGCCGGCCGCTGAGATCTGGTCCTCCACTGTCACGATGCCGCCCGTTCCTCCCACACCCGATCCAATCCCCAAGGGCTTGGCGACGCTGGTGTGGACCTATGGCAAGAACGAACACACCCCGGGTCCGGGGTTCGGGCTCGACGCTTGGCAGCACGCGGGACCGAAGTACATCTGGGTTCGTGACATCAGGCCGTTGGTCGACGGCGAACCACTTACACCATTCACCAGAGCGGCAATGGCCGGTGACATGGTCAGTTCGCTAACCCATTACGGGACAGATGGTCTGCAGTTCATCAACGCCGACTACACGCTGACGCTCAGCCGCCTCCCCGAAGGGCCATACCTCGGGTTGGCGGCGTTGACGCATTACAGCCACGACGGAGTGGCGACCGGTGTCGCGACCATCGTTGATCAACACGGCCCGATCGGCAGCGGTGTGGCCACGGCATTGTCGAACCCCGGCTTCAACCCGCCGCACCCTTAACGCGGCTGCAGGACCACCACCGGGATCTCGCGGTCGGTCCAATTCTGGTAGTTGTCGAAGTCCGCATACAGCTCGACAAGCTTCGGCCACAGCCGCGCCCGCTCGTCCGGGTCCGCGGTTACGATCCGATTTCGACGTATGTGTCGGGGTTGGCCACCAGGTTGCGGTACCACTGCGGATAGAGCAGCGGCGTGACGAATACCGTGCCGGACTTTCGGCCGCGGTG
>DASQCE010000634.1:0-5155 GCA_035634855.1 Mycobacterium sp. | reverse complement strand
CCCAGTACGCCTACCCGCCGAATGAACTCGGCTACTGCGGGCCGACGGACGGCGGCGGCACCTCCGGACTCGCCTCGCACGCCAAGGAGTTCGACGGCGCCTGGCCGTACCTGGCGGCCATCGCGGAAGCGGTCGGTGCCTCGGATCCGCTCGACGAGGACGTCGTCGGCAGTTACTGGGTTGGCGGTCCGCCGCTTGCCGCAGTCGACCCCGCAGCCCTGCTGGCTCGACTGCGGACATCGTTCCAGGGACAGGTCACCGGGCTGCTCGATGCGGTTCCCGCGGCAACCGGGGTGTTGGCACACCACAGCTTTCACGTCTTCGTGGTCTATCCGTGGGTCCGGTTTCTTTACCGCGATTCGGCGACCGCGCTCGGCGTCATGCAGGACTGCCGCATCCGCTGGGGAACGGTCGAATCGATCGAGGGTGAGCACGCGATGATCGCGTCACGCCCACTGCAGCTCGCAGACGGTGCGTTGACGCTCGGCGCCCCCGAGCCCGAACGAGTGCAGTGGAAGAAGGGTGAGCTCTCCCTGGCGCCCTCCCCAGCGCCGGGCTCGATTGTTTCAGCGCACTGGGACTGGGTGTGCGGAACCCTCACCGACGACGAGAGCACCGCACTGGAATCGGCCACGCAAGCGACGCTGGAGCTGGTCAACGCCATCCGCTCCGAAAGCGTTTCCGTGGTCGCGGGATCGGAGCACACTGGTGTTCTGAGGGGAGATCGATGATGACGACGACCGCGCAACTCGGGGGGTCGTACATCGGTGTGGATTTGTCCGCCGATCTGGCTGCCGCCGCGCTGGATATGGCGCGCAGGTTTCACGATGGCGCCACCCTCTGGGTGATCTCACCGCAGTGGGAACCGCATGCCCACCACGTCGCCGTAGAGTTCGTCCATCCCGTGATCATGGGCAAACGGGCGCTGCCCTCGGTCGCGCTTGTCGAACCAGATCCCGTCGCGCAGGCACGGGTCGCGAGTCAGCCAGGCGATCTCCTGATCGCGGTGGCGTCGGCCGACCAACCCGCAGTGGTCGACGCGATGAGGCGCGCCCAGGCGTGGGGCGTGCTGACCCTGTGGATCGGTTCCGGGCCACGGCCGACTGCAGGCGCGGCCAACCACATCCTCTGGATCGACTCCGACGACCCGATGGTGCCCGCCACCGGGACCTTTGTGCTGATGTACCACCTGCTGTGGGAACTCACCCACGTGTGCTTCGAACATCCGGGGCTGCTCAAGCCACCCGCCGACGAGAGCACCGATGAAGTCTGCGTGACATGCAGCGACGAAGGACGGCTGGCAGAGGTCCTGCTCGAGCCCACCGACGCAACCGGTCAGGCGTTGGTGCGAACGGCCAACGGCGAGGAGTGGGTGGACACCACGATTCTCGGCGAGGTCCACGCAAACGATCTCGTTCTGGTGCATGCCGGAGCGGCGATCACACGTCTGGAGGTCAGCTCATGACTGGGCACACAACAGGCAAGGAATCCGAAAGCACCGCCTTTCTCTACCCGTTCATCGAATCCGAGGAGACGGACGCCACCAGTCTGCTCGATGACCTGGCCGCCTCGGCGCGGGCCAAAGCCACCGAAAGCGCACGGCTGCAACGGGAGTCGCTCGACGAGTACGCACCGGCCTTGACCGCGGCCGGAACTCAGATGGCCGAGCGGTTCCTGCGCGGCGGCCGGCTCTACACGCTCGGCAACGGCGGCAGTTCGACCGACGCCGCGACACTCGCATCGCTGTTCAGCCGTCCCGCGCGAGGCCGGCCCGTCGCCGCCTGGTCGCTGGCCGCCGACGAAGCGGTGGTCACGGCACTTGGCAACGACGTCGGATTCGAACTGATCTTCAAACGCCAGATCATCGCCCACGGACGCGACCGTGACGTCGCGATCGCGTTGTCCACGTCGGGCAATTCCGAGGACCTGATGACGGCGATCACCGAAGCAAAGCAACGGGGACTGCTCACCATCGGGTTGTCGGGACACGACGGCGGCAGGATGGCCGCCACCGAGGATCTCGATTTCTGCTTCACGGTGCACTCGCAGAGCATCCACCGCATACAGGAGAGCCACGCGATGCTCGGATACCGGCTGTGGTCGGTGACCCAGGAGCACATGGCCCGTCCGCTGTCAGGTGCCCACGCATGAGCACCACGGCGGACCGCGAAGACCGCGTGCTGGAGCGGATCGACAAGTTCCGGCAGCGCCGGCCACGGCTGCTCGACGACGTGGTGACGCTCGCGCACGGGGCGGGCGGCAAGTCGTCGGCGGCGCTGGTCGACGCGGTGTTCCTCGAGGCGTTTCGCAACGAAGAACTCGAACAGCTCGGTGACGCCGCGGCCCTGCGCACCCCCTCGGGTGAACGGCTCGCGTTCTCGACCGACTCGTTTGTCGTTTCGCCGCGGCGCTTTCCGGGCGGATCCATCGGCCACGTCGCCGTCAACGGAACGATCAATGACCTCGCGGTGTCGGGCGCGCGGCCACAATGGCTGTCGGCGGCGTTCGTCATCGAGGAGGGCTTCGAAATCGCCGAACTCCGCGAAATCGTCGCCGACATGAGCGAAGCCGCGGCGAAGGCGGGTGTGCAGATCGTCACCGGCGACACGAAGGTTGTCGGCAAGGGCGCGGCGGACGGTGTCTACATCTCCACCGCAGGCGTCGGCGTGATCCCTGAAGGCAGGGAGCTGTCCCGCGGCCTCGTACGGGCCGGCGACAAGGTGGTGCTGTCGGGGACGATCGGCGAGCACGGGATGGCCGTCATGCTGGCCCGCGGCGACCTGGCCATCGACGCCGACATCGCCTCCGACACTGCGCCCGTGCACGAACTCGTCGAGGCACTGCTTGCCGCAGCGCCGTCGACGCGATGGATGCGCGACGCAACGCGCGGCGGCGTCGGCACCGTCGCCAACGAACTGGTCAAGGACTCCCCCTTCGCGCTCATCCTCGACGAGGACAAGCTGCCGGTGATGCCGCAGGTGCTCGGCGCCTGCGACATGCTCGGTATCGACCCGCTGTACGTGGCGAACGAGGGCAAGTTCGTCGCCATAGTTCCGGCCGCCGAGGCCGACGCGGCGATCGCCGCACTGCACGAACATCCGCACGGCGCCGATGCCGCGATCGTGGGCGAGATCGTCCCCGAACCGCACGGAATCGTCGCGCTTCGAACGTCGTTCGGCGGCAGCCGGATCGTCGACATGCTCGTCGGCGATCCCCTGCCTCGGATCTGCTAGCAATGAGCCGCTTGCGCGAAGAGCAAACAGCTGAGAGGAGACTGAAGATGTGTCTTGGGATACCGGGGCAAGTGGTCGACATCGTCGACGCCGAACAGTCCCTGGCCAAGGTCGACGTCAACGGCGTCCGGAGAAACATCAGCGTGCGCCTGCTGGCCGACGACAACCTGCAGGTCGGTGACTGGGTGCTGGTACACGTCGGTTTCGCGATGGCGAAGATCGACGAGCGTGAGGCGGCACTGACGCTCGACCAGGTGCAGAAAATGGGTGCCGACTACGTCAACGAAATCGAAGCGTTCAACGCGTCGGAAATCGCCTGACTGAAAGGGTTGAAGCGCAATGAGATTCGTCGACGAATTCCGGGACCCAGCCGCCGCGCGTGCGTTGGTGAAGTCCATCACGGAGCTGGCAGGCAGCGACGAGTTCAAGTTCATGGAGGTATGCGGCGGGCACACCCACACCATCTACCGGCACGGCATCGAGCACCTGTTGCCCCAAGCCGTCGAGCTGGTGCACGGACCCGGGTGTCCGGTGTGCGTCATCCCGATGGGCCGTGTTGACGATGCTATGTGGCTGGCCGAGCAGCCCGGCGTCATCTTCACCACGTTCGGCGACATGATGCGTGTGCCCGGGTCGAAGGGCAACCTCATCGAGGCGAAGGCCCGCGGTGCGGACGTACGGTTCGTCTACTCGCCGCTGGACGCGCTCAAAGTTGCGCTCGACAACCCTGACCGCCACGTGGTGTTCTTCGCGGTCGGATTCGAGACGACGGCGCCGTCTACCGCGGTCACCTTGGTTCGAGCCCGCGCGCTGGGCGTGAAGAACTTCAGCGTGTTCTGCAACCACGTCACGATCGTCCCGCCGATCAAGGCCATCCTCGAATCGCCCGATCTGCGGCTCTCGGGCTTCCTCGGACCCGGCCACGTATCCACCGTGGTGGGTCTGCGCCCCTACCGGTTCGTGCCGGAGGTCTACGGAAAACCCATGGTAGTGGCCGGATTTGAGCCGCTGGACATCCTCGCATCGGTACACATGCTGCTACAGCAGATTCGCGAGGGGCGCTGCGAGGTCGAGAACCAGTACACCCGGGTGGTCCGTTCCGAGGGCAACACCCAGGCGCTGAAGCTGATGGCCGAGACGTTCGAGCTGCGGCCGCACTTCGAATGGCGCGGACTGGGATTCATCTCGCAGAGCGCCCTGAAGGTGCATCCCGACTACGCGGAGTTCGACGCGGAGCGCAAGTTCGAGATGCCAGGAGTGCGGGTCGCCGACCCCAAGGCATGCCAGTGCGGCGAGGTGCTCAAGGGTGTCATCAAGCCGTGGGAGTGCAAGGTGTTCGGCACCGCCTGCACACCCGAAACTCCGATTGGCACGTGCATGGTGTCCCCTGAGGGCGCCTGCGCCGCTTACTACAACTTCGGCAGGCTGCACCGAGAGACCGCCCTGCTGCTGGGCCAGCGCGGCTAGGTCGCTGGTTTCGGACGCCTGTCACCGGTTTCCACCTGACGGCATCGCCGCCGGGTAGTGGCGGCTGTGAGGAGTCGCCCATGACCAAGCCAGAAGAACACGGAAAGCGGGCACTGGGTCTGATCAGCCATCGGGCGAAGATTCGGACTGCCGTCAGGCACGTACAAGGGCGACGAGTCCGTTCCCGCATACGGCGACGGCGGAAAGCCCGACTTCGAGACTGCTTTCACCAACGAGCCGCCACGAGACGTCGAGCCTGCGATACCGCCGGATAAGGGGCGCAAGACGTCAGCCGACTCCGGTGACGGCACCCATCACGCCGGCGCCGATGTAGGCGGAGCCAACGGCGCCGACAGCGGACCCCGATTACAAGTCAGCCGCCCCGGGCGCACAGAGTCCACAAATCACCACTGATCACGCGGGACGTCGAAGTCGGCGCACAGGGCCCGCCAGAC
>DASQCE010000633.1:0-5546 GCA_035634855.1 Mycobacterium sp. | reverse complement strand
GCGATCCGCCGCACCCGCGCCGGGCTGAAGGATCCGCGTCGCCCGTCTGGCTCGTTCATCTTCGCCGGCCCGTCCGGTGTCGGTAAGACCGAGCTGTCCAAGGCGCTGGCGGAGTTCCTGTTCGGCGACCAGGACGCCCTCATCCAGATCGACATGGGCGAGTTCCACGACCGCTTCACCGCCTCGCGGCTGTTCGGCGCCCCTCCGGGCTATGTCGGCTATGAGGAGGGTGGCCAGCTCACCGAGAAGGTGCGGCGCAAGCCGTTCTCGGTGGTGCTGTTCGACGAGATCGAGAAGGCGCACCAGGAGATCTACAACAGCCTGTTGCAGGTGCTCGAGGACGGCCGCCTGACCGACGGCCAGGGTCGCACGGTCGACTTCAAGAACACCGTGCTGATCTTCACGTCGAACCTCGGCACGTCCGACATCTCCAAGGCGGTCGGCCTGGGCTTCACGCAGGGCGGCGGCGACAACAACTACGAGCGGATGAAGCAGAAGGTCAACGACGAGCTGAAGAAGCACTTCCGGCCGGAGTTCCTCAACCGCATCGACGACATCATCGTCTTCCACCAGCTGACTCGCGACGAGATCATCCGGATGGTCGACCTGATGATCGGCCGGGTGGAAAAGCAGCTCAAGGGCAAGGACATGGCCATGGAGCTGACGGACAAGGCCAAGTCACTGCTCGCCAAGCGCGGGTTCGACCCGGTGCTGGGCGCGCGGCCGCTGCGTCGCACCATTCAGCGCGAGATCGAGGACGCGCTGTCGGAGAAGATCCTCTTTGAGGAGGTCGGACCCGGCCAGCTCGTCACGGTCGACGTCGACAACTGGGATGGCGAAGGCTCCGGCGAGGACGCGGTTTTCACGTTCACCGGAACCAAGAAGCCGGCCAAGGGCGCCGAACCGGAACTGGAAGCGGCCGGAGCCGCCGGCGCGCCGAGCGCGGCTGCTACGGAGTAGACAGCCACACACGAAAACGGGCGGTCACCTTTGCGGGTAGCCGCCCGTTTTCATGTGTCTGCCCCGCGAAACCGTATTCCCGCAGGCCGTTACTCTCGAACTTCCTCTGCTGAACACAGTTTCGCCGCGAACGGCGACTCGGGTTACCGCTCCGGAGGCTAGACGGTGTGTTTAGGATGCTGATGTAATCGACGGGCGAAGGAATCTGGTGAAAATCCAGAACGGTCGCGCCACTGTGGACAGTCAGACCCGACGCCCGTCATCGACCCTGAAGCTGGGACGCGAAATCCCGGAAAGGAAATGACATGACCTCTCCTGAGGCACGCAAAGTCGCCGTACCCGCTGTCGATGTCTCGGCGGTGAAGGCGGCGGCGTGGTTGTCGCTGACGGCGTTTCTGGCGTTG
Source organism: Mycobacterium sp. (assembly GCA_035634855.1). Classification (GTDB taxonomy): domain Bacteria; phylum Actinomycetota; class Actinomycetes; order Mycobacteriales; family Mycobacteriaceae; genus Mycobacterium. The sequence continues at coordinate 4,182 of DASQCE010000633.1, read as the reverse complement.
GTCGTGCTTTATTTCGTCGGAATGGACCAGGGCGCGACGTCGGTCTTCGGTAGCAACACCTACGTGCACGAGTTCGTGCACGATGCCCGCCACCTGCTCGGCTTCCCTTGCCACTGACCTGCGGGAGTAGCCAACACAATGGAAAAGCACATCATCGGGCGTGGCCTTGTCGCGGGCGCCCTTGCTGGAGTGATCGCATTCGTCTTTGCACGTATCTTCGTCGAACCCGTCATCGATCGGGCGATCGGCTTTGAAGATGGTGTCGGCGCGGCCCATGAGGCCATGCACGGTGGCCATGAGCACGGTGCCGAGGTATTCACCCGTGGGGTGCAGGCCAACATCGGCCTGGGTTTCGGCGTGATCGCATTCAGCGTCGCGATGGGCGCGCTGTTCGCGGTAGTGTTCGCGGTGGCATACGGCCGCGTGGGAAACGTCTCGGCACGCGGCCTGTCGCTGTATGTGGCTGGTGGAATGTTGTTGAGCCTGTATGTCGTTCCCGCGCTCAAGTATCCGGCCAACCCGCCGGCCGTCAGCCTCGAGGAAACCATCCGCCAGCGCACGTTGTTGTACCTGCTGATGGTCGTACTGTCGGCAGCGTTGTTCGTTGGTGCGGTCTATCTCGGTCGGCAGCTCGCCGAGCGACTGGGCGCATGGAACGCCACGCTGGCGGCGGCTGGTTCGTACATCGCCGCGATCGCCGTCGTGATGCTGATCCTGCCGACGATCGACGAGACACCAGGACCGTTGCGCGACAATGCGGGCAACATGGTCTACGAAGGCTTCCCTGCCGACGACCTCTACCAGTTCCGGCTCTACTCACTGGGTACGCAGGTCGTCATGTGGACAACCATAGGGCTGGTGTTCGCGGTACTGGCTGCGCGCCTTCTCGACGAGAAGCGGCGAGACGCAGTACCTGCGTGAGCGAGGTCGTCCGGCTCACCCTCGTATCGCACGCCATGACCGATGCGATGGCAGCCGGACGATTTCCCACGGACGAGCCGCTCAATGCGGTCGGCCACCGCCAGGTCGACGCGTCCATCGATCTGGGCGTCACCGAACGCGCCTACTGCGGACCCGAGAAACGGGCCAGGCAGACCGCCGAACTGCTCGGGCTGCACGCCAGCATCGACAACCGGCTGGCCGATCTGGACTGCGGCCGCTGGCGCGGTGATGTGGTGGGCGGGGTGCGGCCCGACGATCTGGCGATCTGGCTGACGGACCCGACGCGGGCGCCGCACGGCGGCGAGTCGGTCGTAGAGCTGATCGAGCGGGTGCGCCGGTGGATGGATTCATTGACCACCCGTCGCACCCGGCTGGTCGCCGTCACGCACCCGTCGGTGATTCGCGCCGCGATCCTGGTGGCACTCAATGCGCCGCCGAAGTCGTTCTGGCGCATCGACATTGCGCCGGTAAGCCGCACGGTGATGCACTTCCGCGGGCACGCCTGGACGCTGCGCACCAGCCTGTAGCTCAGGCCACTGGCGCCATGTCGAACGCTTTGTGCGCGATGGACAGAAGCCAGGCCGCCGCCGTCGGGCTGTAGAAGTGCGGCCAGTTCAACTGGAAGCTGACCACCCACGGCTGGCCCGTGTGGTCCACCGCGTACCAACTGAATGTCAGATCGCCGGGCAGGTTTCCGCCCTTCGCACCGACGTAGGGCCACTTGGCCTTGTCCAGATCGATACCCGGAATGGTTGAGAGAATCTGCTTGACAGGCGCCGCCTTGCCGACCGCCGCCGCCTGCAGCGCGGCGTGCACCCGGCAGATGTCGGCCGCACTGCCATACCACTCGACACCGTCGGGAGAGGCCGGCGTGTGCGTGCGGTTCGGATCCGGTTGGTAAGGCCGGGAATTCGTCTGCTGCAGCAGCTGCACCCGGTCCTGCCGAGAGGCATGCTTCCACTGCTCGCGTAAATCCGGCTCGCCCCAGCCGACCGAGAACAGCTCGTGCATGGTCGGGAACGGGGTCATGCTGGCCGGATCGTGATGCCCGGCCGCCACCAGTGCACGCTCGACGGCACCGGGGCCCAGCCGCGCGATCAGCAGATCGGTGGCCATGTTGTCGCTCGCCGAAATCATCTGCTGCGCCGCGGTGCGCACCGACACCTGGGCGCCGGGAGGCAGTTCCTCGAGGCCCGCCGATCCGACCGCCTTGGCCTGCTCGGTGATGGTCAGCGAGTCGTTCCAGCTCACCGTGCCCGCCTTCACTGCGTCCGCAACCGCAAGCAGCACATAGAGTTTGAAGATCGAAGCGAGCGGAAGGGACAGATCGGTGTTGGTGCCTGCAATTGAAACGCACTTGCCGGCCGCACCATCTGGGACCACCTTGGAGACCTGATACGAGTAGCGCGCCCCCGACTTGGTCAGCGCCGCGTCGATGTCTGCCCATTTTGTGATCGCGGGCTGCCGCATAGTCACCGCGAACCGGTCGACCATGCCTGCATCATTGGTGCGCAGTTCGACGTCCTGTGCCGCGTTGTAGGGAGTCAGCACATGCAGGGTTGCGCTGCCCGCGCCGATATCGATGCTGCTGACGGTGATCGGACGGTCCCACCACAGGTTGCCCATGGCCGTGGTGATGCCGTTGACCTGATCTGGAGTGGCCATCGTGCGCACCCCGACGGTGCCGATCGGCCAGTCCGAGTTGACCATGTCCATGGTCTGCTTGGCCCGCAGCCCCTGTGGCGTGTTGGTGTCGATGTGGACGCCGTACGCGGCATCGGCCACAGGCGCCGATCCCGTGTTGGCGCATCCGCAAGCCAGGGCGACGACAAGCGCTACCGCTACCGTGAGACCGGCCGCGCTACGTAGTGCCCGGCCGGCGTTACGCGTCGGCGCCAGTCCCCGCAACGTCCAGCACAACCTCGAACTCGAGCAGCGACGCGCCGGTGGCCACCGGATTGGCGCTGTGGCCGGCGTGCGCCTCGACGGCCGGACCGGTCGCCCACGCCTGGAATGCTTCTTCGGACTCCCATTGGGTGACCACGAAGTAGCGGTCTTCGCCCTTGACCGGGCGCAGCAGTTGGAAGCCGAGGAACCCGGGCTGGTTGTCGACGGCATGCGCACGGTGTGCGAACCGCTTCTCTAGTTCCGGACCGGCGTCGGGCGGGACCTCGATTGCGTTGATCTTCACCACAACATTTGGGGTGGGCATGCCGTTAGGCTACCGTGCGCTGCCATGGCCCCCGACCTGCTGACGCCCCGCGGTGGCGAGGGCGATCCGCTGGTCCTGGTGCACGGGCTGATGGGGCGGGGCAGCACGTGGTCGCGTCAGCTGCCGTGGCTGATGATGCTCGGCGAGGTGTACACCTACGACGCGCCGTGGCACCGCGGGCGTGACATCGCAGACCCCTATCCGATCAGCACGGAGCGGTTCGTGTCCGACCTCGGCGACGCGATCTCCGCACTGGTCCGCCCTGCCGTCATGATCGGCCATTCGATGGGGGCGCTGCATTCGTGGTGTCTGGCCGCTATCCGTCCCGACCTTGTCAGCGCACTTGTGGTCGAGGACATGGCACCGGATTTCCGCGGTCGATCCACCGGGCCGTGGGAGCCGTGGCTGCATGCGCTTCCGGCCGAATTCGATTCGGCCGAAAAGGTTTACGACGAGTTCGGGCCTGTGGCCGGCCAGTACTTCCTTGAGGCGTTCGACCGGACCGCGACCGGCTGGCGCCTGCACGGACGCACCAGCGAGTGGATCGAGATCGCCGCCGAGTGGGGCACCCGTGACTACTGGGAGCAGTGGACGGCGGTGCGGGTGCCCGCGTTGCTCCTCGAGGCGGGCAACTCCGTCACGCCGCCTGGGCAGATGCGCAGAATGCAGGAAACCGGTAACCGGACAACGTATTTGCACGTGCCCGGAGCCGGTCACCTGATCCACGACGATGCGCCGCGGGTCTATCGAGAGGCGGTCGAGGCGTTCCTAGCGTCGCTCGCCCGTCGCGCCTGAGGCGGGCCAGAACGGCTGCTTCTCAAAGCGTGAGCGGATCGCGTCGACGTCGTGTGCAACGCGGAAGCCGTCACGGTCGTCCTCGAACAGCCTGCCCATCATCGGGGCGGACCAACGGAACTGGTCGAAGCGAATGCGAAGCGAGTCAGAGCGATGGGCGGCCCAGCTGAGCGCCGCTGCCACCGCGAACGGGGCGATCAGAATGAGAGATGCGAGTGCAGTGGTCATGGCAG
>DASQCE010000632.1:0-6304 GCA_035634855.1 Mycobacterium sp. | reverse complement strand
TGTCCCACAACCACCTCCGTGCTCGTTGTCGGTCTATCAACCCAGCAGACGACCACGCCGACGTGTCCTTACACAGCGATTCCAGTGGCATCTCTCAATGAAGCGGTCGAGTCGTCGCGGAGGCCCGGGCGGCCAGTCAATCTCGGCCATCACCGACACACCGAAAAGAGCCATACCCGACGTCCCTGGGCGATCCGAAGCCTAACCCAACTAAACCCTGGGGCACTTCATCCACCTTTATGTGGCGAATTGTGGGGCTTTGAATCGTGTTTCGGTGCGTTGGCTGTTCCAGATCGCGCCGCGGAATTCCTGCATTTGTGGTCACCGGTCGCGGACGATGACGGGGTGCAGTGCGCGGTGGTGGAGGACGACGTCACCGCAGCCGCGCCGGTCCTTGAGTGAGAACCAGGCAGCTGAGCGCCAGTGCCGTTCGTCGCTGAGGTTGCTGTTGTAGGTCCGGAGCTGAGTCGGCTTGCGATTGCCCGGTGCCTTGGCGAAGTTCGTCGATGGCGTTGCGGGTGAGCGCCAGCAGTCGCTTTCGATCCAGTGGGCGATGGGGTCTTGTTCGCCGCGTGGCTGGTATTCGGAATCCCTCAGCCGCCGACGAACTTCGGTGACGAACTGACCGAGTTCGCGGTCGTCCCCGGCGGCGCGGCGACGCCACTCAGGTGAGGCGATCACGGGTGCGAGGGTGACAGCTTCGGGGTAGAGGCAGGCGAACAGCTTCGACGCGCTGAAGGTATGCAGCTCGGAGTCTTTGGGTATGAGGATGAAGCTGCGGGTGGTCCAAAGTACTTGGTGCAGCTCTTCGCCGCTGGTGGGGTCGGGGTGGCCCCACCGATGCGCGCAGATCATGAGCGCGGTCAGGACCGCGTCGTAGGCGGCGGCCCATCCATAGCGTTGAACGAGGCGCAGGTGCCGGTGCTGGGCTGCGACAACCTCGGGGCAGTATTCGAGCGACGGGCAGGGACGGTTGACGTCGGGCGGGCCGATCCAATACCCGTGCCGGGTGCAGACGTAGCGGTGGTGCGCCAAGATGCGCAGCACGGCGCCGCCGCGGTGGTGAGCATCGCAGCGGGGGCATCCGATCTGGGGTGCGTGCCGGAACATCTGCCAATCCGGTGCCGGGTCGCGCAGTTCCGGCAGCGCGCCGGCCAGGTGCGATGCGGGTCGTCCGGTCAGCGCAGCGAGCCGGTCGGCGTTGACGATGCGGCGGGCGGGAGTCGGGCCCGGTGTGCTGATTCGCCGCCACAGCTGGTCGCCGTCGTGGCTGTTGAGCGTCGCGAGCCGGGCCAGGTAGGAGGCGACGATTTCGTGCGGGGCGGGTGGGACCGAGATCGGCAGGCGTCGGGGCAGTGCGCCCATCAGAGGGCAGTTGTGTCGCCGACCAGGCGTGAGGCGCGGATCGGGTTGTCGCAGCGTTGGGCCGCGTAGTCGACGGGCACCAGGTCCAGCAGCTCGGCGGTGATCTTCTCGGTGCCGTCGTCGATGGCGAGAATGGCTGCGCCGCGGACGAGTTGGGACAGACTGCCGATCATGCCGCGGCTGCGGCGGTAGAGCTGCTCGGCCATTTCGGGCAGTGTTCCCGCGACGTGGTCGCGCAGCCGCAGCGTCGATTCCACGGCGGCGACCAGGGCGTGCCAGTTCGCGCGTTGCTCGGCAGTGCCGTAGGCGAACGGGACCGCCGCGACGACGGTGAACCGCCCAGCGATCTGGCGGCCGCGGGCGCCGGCGAACAATCCTTGCGCCTCGACTTCGACCCCGGCATAGATGAATGTCGCGGGCAGCCGTTCGGCGAAGTACTTCAGTTGATCCGACACTTCCGCGCCCGCCCGGGTGGCCAGGGAGATGTTGTGGATCTCGTCGACCAGGACCAGATCGACGCGAGTGTGCGCGGCGACCGAGCAGACAGCGTCGGTGATGTCGGTGACGTTGGCGCGAGCCGGGAATTCCAGGCCGAGGAAGCGGGCGAACTCGACGGCCAGCATGCGTGGTGTCGCCGCCGGTGGGACGGTGACGTAGATGACCGGCAACCGATCGCCGTCGTCGGGGAAGCGGCGGCGGATGGCCAGTTCGTGAGCCCGGCCCAGCTGAGTCAGCGCAGTGGTCTTACCGGTGCCCGACATGCCGCTGATCACCATGCCGCGGCGGGCGGAGATCTGGCGACGGTTGAGCTGGATCAGCAGCCGCCCGGTCGAGATCACCTTCTGAATGGTCGGAGTGTTCACCAACGGCAGATCCGCGTGGTAGTCCCTCAACCGATCCTCATGCCTGGCACGGTCTTTCGGCGACATCGCCATCAGCGGCGACGCCGTCAGCGACTGCGGGGGTTGCGGGGTGTGCCGAACGAACGCTGCCCATCCTTCCTTGGTGGTCAGCGGGCTGTCGGGCGGAACCTCGATGGTGTTCACGGTCGCGACCGGGGTGTAGGCAGGCTTGCGGCGGCGTGTCGGTTTCCGGGTGCGGGTCATATCCACTTTTCGGCTTCGGCGGCGGCATCGAAGATCCCGAACGGGATCACCGTCGTGTCAAGGGATTCGGTGCGGGCAGTCTCACGCGGTTCGTCGCCGGGTTCGACCGGCGGTGGCCGGTGTGTGCTGGCCGCGACGCGGCCACGCGCCGCCGCGCGGCGCGCGCTGCGATCGTCCGCGGTGACCGGGCCGTGTTCGCAGCGGCTCAGCAGGTCGTCGAGTGCGCGGGCGATGGCGGCCTCGTCGGTGTCGTCTGCGCCGCGCTCGGCGACGCGGCGGCGGGCTTCGCGCCAGGTGAAGTCGGCGAACGGGCCGGTCACCATCGGCTTGTGGGTCCACTCGGCGCTGACCCATCCGTCCGGGGTGCGGACGAACACCTGAGACAGGTCGTAGGGGTCGTAGTGCACCTCCCAGAGGCCCTTTTTCGCTGCGACGCCGGAGGATTCGCGGCGATAGGGTTCGAGTCCTTTCGCGTCGTAGGTGCGGTAGTCGATGCGGATGCCGTAGTCATTGATCGCCCGCCAGGTCACCGGTAGCAGTTCGCGGTAGTCGTCGCCGGTCAGCGTCACCGGCAGATAGCCGGCCACGGCGACCAGCGACGCATACGCCTCGTTCGGTGAAAGCGCCCGCCGCGGGAAGTCGGGATCGCGCAGGCTGTCGTGCCGGCGGGTCTGCCATCCGGCGATCAGCCATTCGTCGAGCAGGTCCTGTAGTTGCGGCACCGTCCAGACCGCGTCGGCTTCCACCCGCTCGCCGCGGCGCGTGGTGTTGGATCCGGTGTAGCCGCGCAGATGTTGACACCACAGTGTGTTGATCGACCCGAACGTCGCTTCGACGACCGCCTTGTCCGTCGGCGTGCGCTTGCGTGCCCGTTGCACGGAGATCCCCAGCCGTTCGCAGCCGCGGGTGAAGGTCTCGGAGATGAACACGTGCCCGCCGTCGATGACGATCGTGTCCGGGACGATCACCGGTTTCGCCGCGGCCTTCGCCATGCGGGCGTCAATGGACAGCAGCCGATCGTGCGGCAGCCGCGACGCCGACATCGCCAACGCCGAAGCCCATCCCGGCCGCATCGGCTCGGGCACCAGCATCCGCGCCAACAGCAGCGCCGCATCCACTGCTTTCGTGCCGATCGGGCGCAGCACCCCCGCGCAGATCGTGCGCGTGGCGACGTCGACCGCGATCGTCAGATCCGCCCGCGCAACCACGCCCGCCTCCAGCTGCACCATCACATCCAGCGGGGTCGAGTCGATCTGCACCTGTTCCCCAGGGCGAGCCGCCAGCGTCGGGGTGAACGGTCGCGCGGGTCGGTTTGCCGTCTGGCGGCGCGTGACCGCCGACCCGAAACTGTGCCGACCCGTCGCCAACGCCTCGATCAGGTTGTAGAAGGTGCTGCGCCCCGGCAGCGGAACCACTCCCGGCCCGTAGGTGTCCTCCAGGGACTTCCTCACCCGCCGGATCAGCCGCGACCGTGTCCCAGTCGAGACATCGGTCTGCGCGTCCAGTTCCTGCCGGACCACCGCAACCACTCGCTCATCGACGCGGCCGGTGGGCTCGCACTCCCGCAGCACCCGCTGATCGACCAGGCCCCACAAACCTTGCTCGGCGTAGCGGCCCCGCATCCGTTGCAGCGTCCGGACCCCGAGAGGCCGACCCGCGGCCGCCAGCTCGGCAGCCTTCGCACGGTCGCGTTCAATCTGTGTGCGGGCCGCGGGGTCATATTCCGGGCGCGCGATCCCCTCCGGCGCCACCCCGGTCGTGATCTCCACGATGTGGCGTTCCCATTCCCGCGCGGCGGCCAGCACCGGCGCGGGCAGCGTGTCGAGCAGCCCGAACGGTGTCATCTGCGGTGGCGGTGCCGCGTCGATGACGCCGAAGTCGGGCGCGCTCATCAAATGCGTTGCCAGCACCACCATCTGGGCCCCGTCCGATGAGCACAACCGCACCGACGTTCCAGTCAGAGCGACCACCTGGTGCTCACCGCCGTCGAAGTGCACCCAGTCACCAGGACGCAGGACCGACTGCCAATGCGCCATCAGCACCCCACCCGCACCGGTGTCGCGCCGCGTAGCGGCACCGCCAGGTCTATGACCAGGTCATGGCGCCAGATCAAATGAAACAACACCGGCAGCGCCGCAATCGGATCCCCCGCAGCCGCAGCGCCACCCATCAGCGCGACAGGTTCGGCGAACGCCGCGCGCAGCCGGTCTGCCACCTCAACGTCGAGATAGCGGGGATGCCGATACCCGGCCAGCCATCGCAGATTCGCAGTCACGACCTGATCCGGTGCGCCCAGCAATCGATACTCCCAGCCGACCAGCTCACACGCCTGCCGCGTCATCTCGAACGCCACCAGATCCCTTGGCTTGCGGCGATGCTCCGGACGACAGTCGACCACCACCGCCGATCCGTCCACCCGGCGAACGAAGTAGTCCGGTGCATGCGACCGATATCGTCCGCCGCCCTCGGCGGCCGGCCACAACAACCAAAACGGCTGCGAGGCGATCGCGCCCACCGCCGGGTCGAAGTCCAGCGCCATCACATGATCGCGTTCCAACCACGACTCGAATCCGACATGGCGCCCATCGGTGGCCGACCACCAGCACCCCGACAAATGCCGCTGACCCCGATACGAAGCGAACCGACGCACCGGCGGCACCGATTCCAACCGCAGCGCCCACGCATCGGCCAACCCCACACGCACCCCATCCCCGGGCGCCGTCACGTAGACCAACTCGAAACCCGCCACCTCCAACGCGCCACCGCCGATCCCACTCAGCATCGCCGCCACCGCCGCTGATTCTCCCGGCAGACCGCCACCCCCGCAGCCGGATTCAGCGACTACGTCCGAACTTCGCCACCCACGACGCCCAGCCGCGCCACCGACGCAGCGTGTCGCGCCCAACTCAGACTCAGGGCCGGGGGTCCCCGTCAACTCCCTCCCATCGTGGAAGGCCGGAGACCCACACGCGCACCTCGCCAGCTATCCCTGGACTTCGCCACTTACTCGCCAACTACATCTGGACATCGCCACCTATCCCTGGACAGGCCAACCACCACCTGTCTCGTCCACTTGAAGATTGCGAGGGATGACCCGCGCTTGCTGGGGTTCGCAATCTAAGTCTGGACGATCCCAGCGCAGGTTGTTCATATCTACATTGCAATTTCGGCGTCCGCAGCCGGGTCGCGTCGAGCGGCTGCAACGCGCAGAGCCGGGTCCCTCAAGCAGGGGTGGACCGGCCGCACCGTTCGTCGGGCCCAATGGCAGGCGCTTGCGGACTGTGTGGCACGTGGAGGCGATCGTGCGGCGACGGCGGCGCGTTCATGACAGGCGTCTCAAGCTTCGGGTGCGGCGACTCCCAAAACGACGCGCTGAAGGAAGGCAACCCGATCGGCCTTCCGGCACGCCATGGCAATCCCACCGAAGCCGACTCGACGATCGTGTTCGCCGCGCTGGCCGTCAGCTTGACTGCGGCCGGCTCGAACCCGGCGGGCACCTGGTGCTGACCCTGAAACACACCGAGCAGGCCGCCACTAAGGCTGACGTCGCCGAATCGACCGTCTCTGCCGGGTCGAGGAAGTACCGTCGTCGCGGTTCCACGCCACACACGGTGCGGTGGCGGCACGGTGCGCGCTGAAGCCGTCGGACAGGTAACGCTCGACATAGGCCGGCGCAGCAACCGGCACGTACCGCTTCACCTGCAGCGGCTGCACGCGACAGCCCGGCACCGGATGGCGCTCGGTGGTCACCGCTCCCAATACCACACCCTCGCGCAACACCCTCGCGGAATGATCCTGGTCCTCGATCCGGACATCGAGCAACACGTCCTCGA
>DASQCE010000631.1:0-7352 GCA_035634855.1 Mycobacterium sp. | reverse complement strand
CCAGGACGGGTTTGCGTGGGTCACGGGCCAGCAGGTAGAGGCCCAACCACCAGCTGAGCGTGAAGACCACCGCTGACAGCGCAGCCATGGCTCAAGTGTGGCACGGGCGATGTGGGGCACCTCCCGCTTGCGGGGGACGCTCGCGCGACGTGGGGGTACTCCCCTCGCAAGCGGTGGGCCCACCCGCCCGAAGGGCAGGGGGACAGACAGCACTTACATTCCGTAGCGGCGATGACGGGCGGTGTAATCGCGCAGCGCCCGCAGGAAGTCGACCCGCCGGAACTCCGGCCAGTAGGCCTCGGTGAACCACATCTCCGAGTAGGCGCTCTGCCACAGCAGGAAGCCGGACAGCCGCTGCTCCCCCGATGTGCGGATCACCAGGTCGGGGTCGGGTTGCCCGGAGGTGTAGAGGTTTTCCGAGATCGCGTCGATGGAGACGGCCTCGATCAGCTGGTCGCCGGTCGCGCCGTTGGCCAGTTCCTTGCCGAGCAGCGCCCGCACCGCGTCGACGATCTCCTGGCGCCCGCCGTAACCGACCGCAAGGTTGACGTGAAAACCACTCCCGTTGCCGTTGGTCGACTCGACGGCGTCGCGCAGCCTGCGCGCCGGCTCCTCGCCGATGAGCTCGAGGTCGCCGACCGTGCGCACGCTCCACCGGTTGGCGGGTGCACAGATCTCTTCGACGACGTCGGTGATGATCTCGATGAGCGACGCCAGCTCGCTGCGGTCACGCTGCAGGTTTTCGGTGGACAGCAGGTAGACGGTGGCCATCTCGATGCCGGTCTCCTGGCACCAGCGCAGCATCTCGGCGATCTTGCGGGCACCCATCCGGTAGCCGTAGCTGACGTCGTCGTGACCTGCGTCACGTGCCCAGCGTCGGTTACCGTCGCACAGAACCGCGATGTGGCGGGGCAGTTCGGATTTCGAGGACTCCAGCCCCTGACGCAGCCGCATTTCGTAGAGCCGATACACCGGTTCCTTGAGACGAGGGGGAATGATGTCCACGGAGATCCAGACTACTGTGACGGTCAGAAACCCCCATGGCATTGATGGAGGTGACATGGCCCAGATCGACACCGCCGATGAGGCCCAGCAGCAGCCGCCCCGCGTATACGCCGAAGACTTCCCAGAAGCCGTCGTCGATGGCGTCGAGAAGTTCCTCAGCAAGCCACGGGCCCGCGGCTGGATCCACGTCTATTCCGCGGTTGTCGCGTTCATCGCCGGGGCAGCGCTGGTGTCGGTGTCCTGGGCCCTGGAATCGACGCGCGCCGGACTGGCCACCCTGCTGTACACCTTCACGATCGTGGCAATGTTCGCCGTCAGCGGCACCTACCACCGGGTGAACTGGAAGTCGCAGACCGCGCGCAAGTGGATGAAGCGCGCCGACCACTCGATGATCTTCGTCTTCATCGCGGGCAGCTACACACCGTTCGCCCTGCTGGCGCTGCCGGAGCGCAGCGGTTGGGCATTGTTCTGGATCGTGTGGGGCGGCGCGATCGCGGGCGTGCTGCTCAAGATGTTCTGGCCGTCGGCACCGCGCTGGGTCGGTGTGCCGCTCTACATCCTGCTCGGCTGGGTCGCGGCCTGGTTCGTCGGGCCCATCATGCACGGCGCCGGCATCGCGGCATTGGTGTTGTTGATCGTAGGCGGCGCGCTCTACAGCATCGGCGGCGTGCTCTACGCGTTGAAGTGGCCCAACCCGTGGCCGACGACCTTCGGTCACCACGAATTCTTCCACGCCTGCACCGCGGTCGCGGCGATCTGCCACTACATAGCGATGTGGTTCGCGGTCTTCTAAGCGATTTCGGCGCGCATACATACGCTGAGCGCACGCAAGCGCGCCGAAGTCACTGAATCGGAACCGGTCGGGTGGCCGCACCGTCCATATGAGGTGCTCGACGAGTATCTCCGTCAACACGACGGTGTCCTCACGTTGGCTCAAGCCCGTCGAGCCGGCGTAAGTCAAGCGGCCGCGGCCAGGCGGGTGCGATCCGGGCGTTGGCGACGCTGCGCCAGAGGTGTCTACTTCGCCGAGGACCACCCGTTTACAGACGCCTCGCGCGTTCGTGCGGCCGTCTGGCGCTATGGGACTGACGCCGCCGCGAGCGGTCTGGCTGCCGCGTGGTGGCACGGCCTCACCCGGTTCGCCGCCGACGTCGTCGAAGTAACAGTGCCGAGAAATAGCCATGGCCGGAGCTACCGCGGCGCTCGACTCCGTCGCCGAGACCTTGCGCTGTCGGATGTCGTTGAGCGTCGGGGCCTTCGGGTGACCGCGTTAGAACTCACCGTTGTCGAAGCGGCGGCCAGACGCGGTGGCGGAGCCAGATTGATGGATTCGGCGTTGCAGATGCACGTCGAATTGCGCGAATTGTGGAGCGCGCACTTGCGGCACACGGGCCGATATGGCTCGCCCGCTGCGCGACGGCTATTGCAGGCCGCATCCGATGGTGCACGCTCGGAGGCTGAGCGCTTGCTAGTCAAGCTTCTGCGTGCGGCGGGCATCACCGGCTGGCGAACGAACTACCCCGTCGGCGGATATGAAGTCGACGTCGCCTTTCCAGCGTCCAAGATCGCTATCGAGACCGACGGCTGGGCGTTTCACAATGATCAGCCCGCCTTCCAGCATGATCGAGAGCGGCAGAACAAGATCGCGCTTCTGGGCTGGCAGGTGCTGCGGTTCACCTGGTTGGACCTCGTCGAATATCCGCAACGGGTGATCTCCGAGATCCGGTTCGCGATTTCGGTGCGCTAACCGACGCTGAGCGCACGTTTGCGCGCCGAAATCGCTACGACGTGGTGATGTTGTCCGGGCCCCAGTAGGCCTTCATCGACGCGATCTGGCCCTCGTCATCGAACGTCATCACGCTGATGATCTCGATGGTCATTCCGCCGATGATCAACCGCCAGAAGAAAGCCGCCTCGTTGCCGAGCGCGCGCAACGTCAGGACCTCGGTCTTGCTCTCGACGTTCTCGACGCGCGTATAGAACCCGCGAATAGCCTGTCGCCCGATGTGCACTTCACTCCCGACGGGATCCTCGACGGTGGCGTCCTCGGCGTAAAGAGCGGCGATGTCGTCGGGCCGCCTCTGCGAGAGGGTTTCCAGGTAACGGTTGACGGCTTTGGTGATGGCTTCAGTCTTGCCTTCGGCGGTCGTCATGGTCGGCGACGCTACCCCAGCGCGGCGGCCAAATCCTCAGTGGTGGTGACCGGCAGGTCGCACACCCGGCCCCGGCAGACGTAGGCGGCGTCGGATCCGTCGACCCGATCGCGGTCGAGCAGTAGCTCCGAGGAGTTGACCGGGCCGACGACCACAACGGCTCCCCCGGGCGCCAATTCGCGGGCCGCGGAAAGCAATTCCGACTGCTGCGGGTCGCAGGCCACCGCGACCTGGATGGGCCCGCGCACAGCGGCTTCGGCGACAGCGAGCCAATGTCCACCCGAGCGCGGCAGCCGGGCCAGGATGGGCGTCGCGCTCGCCAACGTGACGTCCGCCGCGGCGGCGTAACGCTCGGCGCGGTCGGCGGGAACCAGGTGGGCTGCCAGCTGCAGCGCCTCGGCGATCGTCGAGGCGCCGGACGGGGTAGCGCCGTCGAGAGGGTCGCCGGGCCGGACCATCAGCTGTTCGGCGTCGTCGGCGCTGTCGAACCAGCGGCCCTCACGGTCCGGGTCGGCGAAATGGTCGAGCGCGACGTCGAGCAGGCCGGTGGCCGCGTCCAGCCACGACGCGTCGCCGGTCAGCTGATACAACGTCAAGAGACCGGTGACCAGCGTCGCGTGGTCCTCTAGGATCGCCGCGCTGTCACCGACGCGGCCGCCGAGGCTGGCACGCCGCAACCGGCCGTCCACGACATGCAGGTCGACGACCGAGCGCGCGCATTGGGTTGCGGCGTCGAGGAATTCGTACTGACCGAGCGCGACGCTTGCCTCGGCGAGCGCGGTGATCGCCAACCCGTTCCACGCGGTGACGACCTTGTCGTCGCGGCCGGGCTGCGGCCGAGCCAGCCGGTCCGCGAGCAGCGCGGTGCGGACCCGCTGGAAGCGTTCCGGATCGTCGGGATCGGCAGGCAGTTGTAGAACCGAGCTGCCCTGTTCGAAGGTACCGGTCTCGGTCACATTGAAAAGCTCTGCGGCCCAACGCTCGTCGTCGTCACCCAGAACCTCGCTCAGCTGCGCGGGTGTCCAGACGTACGTCAGCCCCTCGCGGCCGTCGGCGTCGGCGTCCAGCGACGACGTGAACATGCCGCCGGCGCCCAGCTCGTCGATCATGAATCGCGCCGTCTCAGCGGCCACTTTGCGCGCCAACGGGTTTGACGTGCGACGGGCTAAATGCGCGTACACCCGCAGCAGCAGAGCGTTGTCGTAGAGCATCTTCTCGAAGTGGGGCACTACCCAGGAGGCGTCGACGCTGTAGCGGGCGAAGCCACCGGCCAGCTGGTCGTAGATACCGCCGCGGGCCATCGCGGTGCAGGTCCGCTCCACCGCCTCCAGAGGCAAGATGTCGCCGGTGCGTTCGTGGCTGCGCAGCATCGCTTCCAAGAGCGCCGAGGGCGGGAACTTCGGCGCCCCTCCGAACCCGCCCCGCTCGACGTCCTCGTCCTGTAGGGCGGCAGCCACGGCGTGGTCGCATAGGGCCGGTTGCACCGGCGGCCCACCGCCCGGCACCCCCGAGGCCATCGACCGCAGCTCGACCGCGATGCGGTCGGAGGCTTCCTCCACCTCGTCGCGCCGGGAGCGCCAGGTCTCGGTGACCGCGGCGAGCAGCTGCAGGAAGTTCGGCTTCGGGTAATACGTGCCGCAAAAGAACGGCCTGCCGTCGGGAGTGAGGAAGCACGTCATCGGCCAGCCGCCCTGCCCGGTCAGCGCGACGGTGGCGGTCATGTACACCGCGTCGAGGTCCGGCCGCTCTTCACGGTCCACCTTGATGTTCACGAACCCGTCGTTCATCGCCGCGGCGACCTGGTCGTCCTCGAACGACTCGTGGGCCATCACGTGGCACCAGTGGCACGCCGCGTACCCGACAGACAGCAGGATCGGCACGTCGCGCGCCGCCGCCTCGGCCAGCGCCTCGGACGTCCACTGCTGCCAGTGCACCGGATTGTCGGCGTGCTGGCGGAGGTAGGGGCTGGTGGCCTCGGAGAGGGTGTTAGCCGCCGGGCTCACGGTTGGGGTCCTCGTCGAGCGACTGGTCCGCTTCGGCGTCGCCGCGATCGAACGACTTGGGCAGCTTGCGGAGGTGCCGGTTCATCGACCACACCAACAGGAACGTGCCGATCAGCAGCAGCACGACGATGACGAGACCGAACGGGCTGGCCTTGCCAAAGTCCGGTCCGGTGTTGCGGGGAGCGTCGTCGGCCAGCAGACCGATCGCTAGCATCAGCGTGTCGTTCACGTGTCGATCCCCGCGAACAGGTCGGTTTCGGGCAGCGACGCTGGAATCCGCGAACGGGCGAGCTCGTATTCCTCTGTCGACCAGAGCCGTTGCTGCCATTCGATGGGCGCACGGAAAAAGTCGCCGTTGGGATCGATCTGGGTGGCATGGGCGCGCAGGGCGTCGTCGCGTTGGGCGAAGTACTTGGCGCATTCAATGCGGGTCGTCACCCGATGCTCGAACACGTCATGCTTGGGATCCCAGTGTTTGAGCCACTTTTCGAATGGCCCTTCCTGACCGTGTTTGGCGAACTCGTCCTGTAGCAGCTGCATGCGCTTCCGCAGGAATCCGTGGTTGTAGTACAGCTTGAGCACGTCCCACGGCTCGCCCGCGTCGGAGAAACGCAGGAAGTCGCCCGCGGCCTCGTAGGCCGCCACCGAGACCTGATGGGTTCGGATATGGTCCGGATGCGGGTAGCCACCGTTCTCGTCGTACGTGGTCATCACGTGCGGCTTGAACTTGCGGATCACGCGCACCAGCTCCTCGACGGGTTCCTCGAGCGGCACCACACCGAGGCAGCCGTCCGGCAGCGGCGGCAGGGGATCACCCTCGGGCAGGCCGGAGTCGACGAAGCCGAGCCAGTGGTGCTCGACTCCCAGGATTTCGGCGGCCTTGGCCATCTCGTCGCGGCGGATCTCGGCCATCCGGCCGTGCACCTCCGGCAGGTCCATCGCCGGGTTGAGGATGTCGCCGCGCTCGCCGCCCGTCAACGTCACCACGAGCACACGCACACCCTCGTCGGCGTAGCGCGCCATGGTGGCGGCCCCCTTGCTGGACTCGTCGTCAGGGTGGGCGTGCACCGCCATCAACCGCAGTTCGCTCAAGCTGTTCCCTCTTACCTGCTCGTCCCGGTCCGGCCCGGCGCCGGCGTTCGCCGAGACGTTTCAACCATTCGGGTAGCCCTATAGTTCCAGTTCTGTAGATCTATCCGACGGACGGGCATGCGAAACGAGATGATCGAGCGCCCCGCCGCCCGCTACGGGCGGCAGCGGCTGTCGCGCGGCACCCGCCGCTGGATCGCCGTCGGATTGGGCGTGCTGGTCCTTGCGGTCGGGATTGGGATCGCGGTGATCGCTTCACAGCGGCTCGGTACCGGGGAGGTCAAGGGCGACCTGGGCGGGTATCAGCTGGTCGACGACGAAACGGTGCAGGTGACGATCACTGTGACCCGCGACGACCCGTCCCGGCCAGTGGTCTGCATCGTGCGGGCCCGGTCGATAGACGGCAGCGAGACCGGCCGCCGCGAGGTGCTGGTTCCGCCGTCGTCGCAGAAAACCGTGCAGGTGACTACGATCGTCAAGGCCAGCCGACCGCCGGTGGTCGGCGACGTCTACGGCTGCGGCACCGATGTGCCGTCGTACCTGGTGGCCTCCTAAAACTCGTCGGAGCGTCGGCGCAACAAACGCCGAACAGCGAATTCGTGAAATTCCACTGTCGCGACGGTGCTAGAATCAATCGATACACGGTTCCTGCTGGGGCCGTGTATTGCTGCTTTTTGTGCGCGGGTTAGGCGCTGACGATCGCGGCAATACACGAAGAGAGCTCCCAGCGCCGTAAACATGAGACTTCTTACGCGAAAAAAGCGCGAGAGCAACGACGAGGGGAGCGCGACGACATGACCGACACCCAGGTCACCTGGCTGACCCAGGAGGCATACGACCGGCTGAAGGCAGAACTCGACCAGCTGATCGCCAATCGACCGGTCATCGCAGCCGAGATCAACGACCGCCGCGAAGAAGGCGACCTGCGCGAGAACGGCGGCTACCACGCCGCCCGCGAGGAGCAGGGCCAGCAGGAGGCCCGGATTCGTCAGCTGCAGGAGCTGCTCAACAACGCCAAGGTCGGCGAAGCTCCCAAGCAGTCCGGTGTGGCGCTGCCCGGCTCCGTGGTCAAGGTCTATTACGACGACGACAAGAGCGACAC
>DASQCE010000630.1:0-3305 GCA_035634855.1 Mycobacterium sp. | reverse complement strand
CCATGATCGGGTACACCGAGCGCGCGACGCGCTGAAGAGGCTCGCGCAGCAGGATGGAGTGGTCGTCGACGCCCGCACCGAGTTCGGGATACATGTTCTGGATCGCACCGAGACGCCGAGCGTGCCCGTGCGCAGATCGCCGAAGTACTTCCACGTCAGCGAGTCGGGGCCAAGAGGGGGCCCGTGTTTGCGGTCGTCGTTGAGCGCACGCTTCAACGATAATGTTGACAACGCACGTTGTCTACGTTTGGCGGCGCAAGTGTTATCCGTGCTCCATCGCCGCGCCACACGCTTGTGACCAGCCCGTTTACGGGCGATGAAGAGCGGCACCTACGCTTGCGCCTGTGAATGTCGAGTCGTTCGACGAACGATCCGGCGGTATCGGGGAAATCGACGGGGTGCCGGATAGCCCGGCTCCGCCGCAACGGTCATCCGGACCGATGACGTGGCTGAAGGACACCAATCACAGCCCGGCTGTCATTGCCTTCCTTCGCCGCGCGCGTCGCGCGCTACCGGGTGATCCCGAGTTCGGTGATCCGTTGTCGGCGGACGGAGTCGGGGGCCCACGCGCCGCCGCCAGGGCCGCCGATCGGTTGCTGGAGCGCGAGGCGGTGACACGCGAAGTGAGCCTGGGCGCACTCCAGGTGTGGCAGGCGCTGACGGAGCGGGTGTCAGGGAAGCCCGCGAATCGTGAGGTGACGCTCGTTTTCACCGACCTGGTCGGTTTCTCGACGTGGTCGCTGAGCGTCGGGGACGAGGCGACGTTGCGGTTGTTGCGCCGGGTTTCCCAGGTCGTCGAGCCACCACTGCTGGAGGCGGGTGGTCACATCGTCAAGCGGATGGGCGACGGCATCATGGCCGTGTTTCCGGAACCCATCGCCGCTGTGCGCGCCGCCATAGCCGCCCGTGACGCGGTGAAAGCCGTTGAGGTGGACGGCTATACACCGCGGATGCGGGTGGGCATTCACACCGGCCGCCCGCAGCGGATCGGTTCGGACTGGCTCGGGGTGGACGTGAACATCGCGGCGCGTGTGATGGAACGCGCAACCAGGGGCGAACTGGTGGTATCCGCACCCACGCTGGAGCGAATTCCCGACGAGGACTTCGAATCTCTGGGTGTGACAGCGAAACGGCTTCGCAGGCAGGTCTTCACGGCCAAGCAGGGCGGCGTGCCCGCCGACCTCACCATGTATCGACTGAAAACTCGCAGGCAGTTGCCAGGCAGCAAAGACGATGACGGCGAAACACTGGACGCATAGTAGTTTGGAAATGTTGTTCAGATTGCTCGCCCGGCTGGCGCGGGTCCGCGTCACCGTGGCCTATGCGGTGATCGTGACCTCCGTCACCATCGTTTTGTATGCTCTCGGCCCGCAGGTGCAGGACCGGGTGATCCGCCACGTCAGCACCAATCTGCACAACCTCAGGCATGGCCACTTCGGCACGCTGGTGGGCAGTGCGTTCGTCGTTGACGCCGGGCCCATCTATGTGTGGTTGCCCGGGCTGGTCTGCCTGCTTGCAATCGCGGAGTTGACCTATCGCAGCGGCCTGCTGCTCGTGGCGTTCGCGACCGGACACATCGGTGCCACCCTGCTGGTCGCCGCCGGCCTGACCACCGCGGTGGAGCTGGGCTGGCTGCCGATATCGATCAGCCGCGCGACCGACGTCGGCATGAGCTACGGGGCCGCAGCGGTGCTGGGTTCGCTGACCGCGGCGATACCGGCGCGCTGGCGGCCCGCATGGATCGGATGGTTCATCGCGGTCGGGATGGCGGTGGTGGCGGTTGGCCGTGATTTCACCGACGTCGGACATGCGGTGGCACTGGCGCTGGGCATGTTGATCGCGACGCGGTTCCGTCGGCCTGAGCGCTGGACATCGGCGCGGTTCGTGATGCTCGCCTGCGCGGCAGGATTCGGCTACCTGGTGCTGGCCAGCACCGACATGCTGGTCGCGACGGCCGCCGGGCTTGCCGGTGCCGTGGTCGGCGAGGCGGTCGCGCGGCTTCGCTCGACGCGCGAACCGGCAGCTATCGCACCGCCGGTGGGCTGTCCGACCTAGGACGTCGACGCAGGGATCGGGCCTCTGAGGATCTTCGGGTCAATGTTGGCCAGTGCATGGGCGACCGCCTCGTCCATGCTCATGTTCGCCCCGGACGTTCGAAGTTCACGCATCTGCTGGTCGCCGAGGGCAGCCGCGACGAGGTCCGCAGTCTCATGAAGGTGTCCGAGGACGAAATTGGAGCCCGAACCGGTAGCGGAAGCGTTGTTCGGTCCGGGCGCTGCCCGTTGGAAGGCGACGTACGACGCACCCAGTAGGGCGCCCGCTACTTCGGGCCGGTCATCGGCGAAGGCGCGCGCACACTCGGCCAGGCAGATGGCGATCTGGAGCGGAGCCATAAACCAGCGGTCGAAGTACAACGAGCGAGCGACCAGCGTGCGCGTGAGCTCCCAGTCGCGAAGGCGACCGGCCACCATGCACGCCGTGAGGAGACCGCCCCAGAGATCTTCCCCCATGCCGATGGTGCGGTCGAGGCTCTCGCCCAGCACGGCTCTCGCGCGCACAGGGTCCCGCTCGACCAACGACATCGCCAGCGAATTGAGGGTCAACACGATGGCCGTCGGCATTCCGGATCGGCGTGCGAGTTCAACTGCTTCTTCGGCAGTGGCCGCCGCCTCGTCCGCATCTCCACCGCCCAACAGCGAGGCATTGACGCCGTACGCGCGGCAGATCGCGGCGATTCCGGGAAATCCGTCGGCGCCTGGCCCCCTCCGCCGCGCGGCGGGATGCGTAGACGGCATCGGCATAGGCTCCAGCGGTGAGAGCCGCCTGTCCCCGAACCGCATCGGCGTCCACTTCGATCCGCGGGCCTCGGAATGCCTCGTGTCCAGTGCGGTCGGCCGCCACGGCGCGGGCGCAGAGCCGTTCAGTGGCTTCGAAATCGGCGCTCAGCAGGGCCCGACTATCAGTACCCGCGGAAACCCTGGCTGCTTGGAGGCTTCAGCAAGGTCGATGACGCGCGCCGTCGGCAGGGCAAGCACCGCGCCCATCGGTGTGACGGCGTGGCTCTGCGCCTGGGGATGGTTCGCGACGAGCCGCACGGCCAGTGCGGCGTCGCGGACGTCGAGCGCTGTGGCGAACGCGACGCGGATGTTGTCACGCTCCAGGCTTACCAGTTTGGCCGATGCGATTTGGTCAGGGCCATACGAGTTTTCGCCTGCCGTCACCGACAAGTCGGCGTAGAAGCGCGGATGCCGCATCAGCAGCGTATCGGCCTCGTCTGTTTCGGCGAGCCGTTCTTCGGCGTACTG
>DASQCE010000629.1:0-2294 GCA_035634855.1 Mycobacterium sp. | reverse complement strand
GGGCCCGTCGACGATCAGGATGCGCTGCATATCCGGCTGAAGCACACCGTCGAGGAACGCCTCGAAGCCACGAGCCAGCTCGTCGACGCCATCTGACGCGCCCTGCGCCGCCTTCGTGGACGCCGTCATCAAGTCGGTATGTGCCTGCACGAACACCGCCTCGAAAAGCGCTGTCTTGGTGGAGAAGTGGTAGTACAACGCCCCGGTGGTGACGCGGGCTTCACGTGCCAGGTCCTCGACCGATGTCGCACGGAAGCCATTCCCGCCAAACAGCCGACGGCCGGCCGCAACCAACGCCCCTCGCGTCTGCGCGACCTGTTCAGCGCGAAGCGAGGCGGGCTGCTCGGCCGCCGGATCCGACATTCATCACTCCTCTTCGGTCAGACCCAGAATACCCTATTGACATAGTGACGTTATGTGAAATAGTTGCGCTATGACATCCGCACCCGTGCATCTCACCGGGCCGGCCGAGGACACCCGTCGCGCATACGGCCCGACCCTCAACGCGCTGCGTAAAGCCGTGGGACGAAGCGCCGACTTATGGCGCCAGATCGACAAGCCCGACGCGCCCGCACCTGGCCTCAGCTGGACCGCGGCCGAGACCGCTGCGCACGTCGTCGGCGATCTCCGTGACTACACCCAGGCACTGAGACGTCACGCGAATGGGTATATGACCCATGCCAATCGGCCGATGGAGTCGCCGTCGCGGCTCAGTGCGAAGGTCAATGCCCGCCACCTCGAGGAGGTGCCCGAGCGCAGCCTGCATCGCCTGGCCGACATGCTCGAGTTCGCTGCCGACACCTACCTGAACACGGCCGCGGCCGCCGACCTGACCGCCGAAATCGCCACCCCCAACGGACTGGTGATCGGGCCGTCCACCATGGCCGCCCTCCTGCTGGGCGAGCAGCTCGTCCACGGCCTCGATATCGCGCGCACCGCAAGGATCCCGTGGACGATCACCGCCGCCGACGCGTTACTGGTGTTTCCGGGTGCGCTGACCGTCATGCCGCAATACCTGCGACCCCGGCGCGCCGCGGGCCTACACATCAGCTTCGAGCTGCGGATGCGCGGCGGACCTGGCTACCGCATGGCCGTAGATGACGGCACAGCGGTCATCACCGCGGCGCGAGAAAAGGCCGACTGTGTCATCACCGCGGATCCGGTCGCCTTCCTGCTGCTGGGCTACGGCAGGATCTCGCAGCTGTCGCCCGTGCTGCGTGGGCAGCTGCGGCCCGGCGGACGCAAGCCGTGGCTGGCGATGAAGTTCGGGAGGCTGCTCTCCAGCCCCTAGCACGTACAGTGAGGGGCGATGACCGCCGACGAGCGCTCGCGTAAGGAGCCGACTTCTGTGGTAATCGTCGGCAGCGGGTTCACCGGTTTCGCATGCGCCCGTCATCTGGCCCGAAAGTTCCCTAGACACCAAAAAGACACTGCATCCGTCGACATCACGATCATCTCGCCAGTCGACTACATGCTGTACACACCGCTGCTGCCCGACGTGGCAGGCGGGGTGGTCGACGCCCGATTCGTCGCCATACCGCTGGCCAACACGTTGCGAGGCGTACAGGCTGTTCGCGGCCGGGTCGACAGCGTCGACTTCGACGGCCACACCGTCACCTTCACCGACCCCGAAGAACGCGTACGCACCGTGTCTTGGGATCGCCTGGTCCTGACGCCGGGATCGGTGACACGGCTTTTCGACGTTCCCGGTCTCGCGAAGCATGCCCGCGGACTGAAGTCGACGGCCGAGGCGCTGTACCTGCGCGACCATGTGCTCGAGCAACTCGAGTTGGCCGATGTAGACGACGATCCCGGCCGGACAGCGGCGCGCCGAACGATCGTGGTCGTCGGCGCGTCGTATTCGGGCACCGAACTTGCCGTGCAACTGCGGGCGCTTGCCGATTCAGCCGCCAAACAGATGAACTTTGACCCGGCCGACGTGAATTTCGTCCTGCTGGACCTGGCCGAACAGGTGATGCCCGAAGTAGGTGAGAAGCTCGGCGCCGCAGCGCAGCGGGTCCTGAAATCGCGCGGGCGTCGATGTGCGGCTGGGCGTCACACTGAAGGAAGTCCACGCTGAACACGTTGTGCTCACCGATGATTCGCTGATCCGCACACACACCGTCGCATGGGTCACCGGGGTGACCGGCGCTCCACTGATCGAGAAGCTAGGCCTGCCGACCGAGAAGGGCCGGCTGAAGGTGCAGACCGACCTGCAGGTGCCCGGCCATCCGGACGTGTTCGCTGCCGGGGATGCCGCCGCGGTGCCCGACGTTACGCAGCCCGGAAACATC
>DASQCE010000628.1:0-2862 GCA_035634855.1 Mycobacterium sp. | reverse complement strand
ACCCTCTACGGGCGCACCGACGCCGAACTCGGATTCATCTCCCGCGACAATCTGACACCACCCGCGCACAGCCATGACGAGGCCATGATGGGAATCCGGGCACGCCTCGCCTGCTCCTGCGGGGTCGACGGCGACCTGATCGCGAGACTCGACCGGCACACCCACGAACTACGACTACTCGACCGGAGGTTGGGAGCCGCCACCATCCTGGACCAAATCTCCGCGCACATCACCACGGTTCGCCAGACGTTTGTACTGCTTATCTGCTTAAGTGGACTATGAGTCTAGAATTCCCCAAACATGTTGCTAGGCAAAGGTTCTAGAGTGGTCTGCTCGTCTAGTTCTTCGTCGGGGAGCTACACTGTGATGCCGCCGATGAGGTCGGCCAGTGGGTGGGGATCGGTGTTGACGCTCTGCTGCAGCAGCCGGTAGAAGAGCAGTCCGCGGGACCGTGACGTGCGTCGATTGAATCGGAAGGCGAACTCGTCGAGGTAGTACTGCAGGTGCTCGCGTTCCACGCGGTAATGGTGGGTGCCGGCATTCCAGCGTTTGAGCAGTGAGGCCACCCGGTGGGGTCCGGGCAAGGTGACATGTCCCGGTTCGGGTGAGCTGTACCCGGAGATGTACCGGTGGGTGTAGCCCTCCTGGGCCAACACGCGGAACATCCGCGCGCCGTCGGTGCGGATCAGCGAACCCGGTGCGACGGTGGTGCGGGCGAACTCGACGAGTTGTATGGACCCCGGCGCATCGGCCACGCCCAGCCGCACACGACCGAGGCGAAGTTTCCTATTAACCTGTGTCCCAACATTTTCCACCGCGATCATCACCGGCACCTTATCCGTCGAGGCGCCCCGCCTGCCGGTGGCGCGGCCCCCGACGAACGACTCATCGACCTCGACCACCCCAGCGAGCAGCTCACGGTCGGGGCGAACCATCGCCCGGCGCAGCTTGTGCAGCCATACCCAGGCAGTCTCATAGGACCCCAGCCCCAGCATGTCGTGCAGGTTCTGCGCCGAGGCCCCGTTTTTCTGCGAGGTAACCAGCCAGATCGCGGCAAACCACGTGCTCAACGGCGTACGCGTGCGGTGAAAGATCGTCCCGGCAGTCACCGAGGTCTTGCGCCCGCACTCGGCACACTTCCAGTGCTGCGTCGAGGTCTGCCACGCCTTGCCGCCACCACACACCGGGCACCGAAAGCCTTCTGGCCAGCGCAAACGCGCTAGATAATCGGCGCAGGACGCATCGTCAGGAAACCACGCTCGAAACTCCTGATAGGTCCGCGGATAGTCGACCCCACCAACCGGACCGACAGCCACAAACGTCACCTGACCAGCATAGGTCCACTTAAGCAGATAAGCATTACATACTTTCGACAATATTCAGCCAAACCGCCACCACGCCAGGTCACAGCCCATGCCAGTGGACCAATTCGAGCCTGGGGATAACTCCGCTAATTGGACACCACTCCGCGAAGCCCGTCGGCGCCGAAAACCGGCTCGAGCATCCCCGAGAAGTCGGGACCGCGGCGCAGCATCTGGCCACCGTCGACATTGATCACCTGGCCGGTGATATAGCTGGATGCATCGCTGAGCAGAAACACCGCGGCGCTCGCGATGTCCTCCACCTCGCCGGGCCGCGGCAGCGGTGTGCACGCCGCATAGTCACCGCTGACCTCGGGCGACTGGAAAACCGCTTCCACCAGATCGGTCCGGATGAGTCCCGGACGGATGCAATTCACCCGCACCCACGACGACCCGAGCTCATCGGCCGCCAGCTGCATCAGGTGATCCACCGCCGATTTGGACACGCCGTACGCACCGAACCACCTGTGCGTGTTGCTGGCCGCGATCGACGAGATGCCGATGAACGACCCGCCACCGCCCCGGACCATCTCCCTGGCCGCGTGTTTCAGCACGTACATGGTGCCGTTGACGTTCAGGTCGACCGTGCGCCGCCAGGCGTCGGAGTCGATCTGCGTAATGGGTCCGATGGTCTCGCTGCCGCCCGCGCAATGCACGACGCCCTGCAGCCGGCCGGCCCACGCGGTGGCCGCGTCGACGACGCGGGCGACCTCGTCTTCGTTGGTGACGTCGGCGGGCTCGTAGAGCACCGAGCCGGCGCCCCCGGCGGCCTTGATCTCGTCCGCCGCGGCGGCCAGCCGGTCGGCGTTGCGGCCGACGAGCATGGCGTGGCCGCCCGCAGCGACCACCGCGGTCGCGACACCCTTTCCGATCCCACTTCCACCGCCAGTGACCAGCACTGTCCGATCCGCCAACGACAGCTGCACCGTGACCCCTTCGTCCGATAACTAGAACAGGTTCTAGTTATACGTCACGGCTCGTCTCGGCGCGCAAGCTTCGGCGCTCCCAACGTCCGCCAGTCCGGCACATTCGGCGGCAGCCCGACCGGGTAGCGGTTCTCGTTGTGTGCCGCCCAGTGCGCGTGGCCCAACTCGTGGATGTGGAAGCCGTGCCGCAACGCTTCGGTGAACCCCATCGCGTCGCTGGCCGCATTCACCGAATCCTTGATCAGCAGCGCCGCCATGGTCGGCCGCTCGGCGATGCGGCGCGCGAATTCAAGTGTCTTGTCCTCGAGTTCATCGCGGGGGAAGATCTTCGAAACCATGCCGAGGCGGTACGCCTCATCGGCGTCGATCGAATCGCCGGTCAGCAGAAGCTCTTTGGCCTTCCGCGGGCCGAATTCCCAAGGGTGGGCGTAGTATTCGACACCCGGCATGCCCATCCGCACACCGACGACGTCGCTGAACTTCGCGTCATCGGCGGCGACGATCAGGTCGCAAGCCCAGATCAGCATCAGCCCCGCCGAAATCGCGTTGCCCTGCACCTGCGCGATCGTGATCTT
>DASQCE010000627.1:0-6796 GCA_035634855.1 Mycobacterium sp. | reverse complement strand
TCCGCTGGGCCGACGCCGTGCACACCGGCGATCTGGAAACCGTTCTCGCCGACCATGATCGCGACATCGTGATGTTCGACGTGCCACCGCCGTACGACGGTATTCGCGGCATCGACGCCTATCGCGAGTCCTGGCCGCCATTCTTCGAGTGGCAGCGGCAAGGTGCCACCTTCGAGATCGTCGAGCTCAACGTCACGGCGGGCGCCGACGTGGCGTTCGCCTACGCGCTCGTGCGCTGCGGCACGCCCGAGGAGTTCGCGGCCAACCCCGATAACCGGCTACGCATGACGATTGCCTTGCGCAAGCGCGACGGCCGCTGGGTCGTCACCCACGAACACCATTCGTTCTGCGCGACCGACTAGTGCCTGCGCTCCGCCAGCGCCCGCAGGAAGAACGTCAGGTTCGCCGGGCGCTCGGCGAGTCGGCGCACGAAATAGCCGTACCACTGCGTGCCGAACGGTACGTACACGCGCACGTTATTGTCCTCGTCGGCCAGCCGCCGTTGCTCGGCATCGCGGATGCCATAGAGCATCTGATACTCGAAATCGTCTACCCCGCGGCCAGTCTCACGGGCCAGCGCAGGCACCGCCTCGATGATCTGCGGATCGTGCGAGGCCACCATCGGATAACCGGACCCAGCCATCAACACCTGCAGGCAGCGCAGGTAGGACTCGGTGACGTCGTCGCCGGTCCGGTAGGCCACCGACCCGGGTTCGTCGTACGCACCCTTGCACAACCGTATCCGCGCCCCCGACCCCGCGAACTCGCGGCAGTCGCCCTCAGTGCGCTTCAGGTAGGCCTGCAAAACCGTGCCCAGCCACTCGAATTCGGTGCGCAGATCCCGCACGATCGAAAGCGTCGAGTCCGTGGTCGTGTGGTCCTCGGCGTCGACCGTCACCCACACCCCCAGCCGTTGCGCCCGCTCACAGATTGTGTGCGCGTTCTCCAGCGCGATCTTCTCGCCGTCGCGCGGCAACGCCTGACCCAGCGCCGACAGCTTCACCGACACCTCCAGCGGTCGCACTTTCGATACGGGCTCGTCGTGGGTGCCGAGCGCATCGAGCAACTCGAGGTACGCGTCGACCGTCGCGGTCGCGGTATCGACGTCGGTGACGTCCTCGCCGAGGTAGTCGATGCTGATCAGACGCCCCGAATACCGCAGCTGCTCAACGGAGTTCATCGCGTCGGCAACGGTCTCGCCGGGCACGAAGCGGTGCACGACGTCACGAGTGACGGGCAGCCGTTCGGCCGTCCGCCGCAACCCCTCCCGTCGGCTGGCGGCCAGGATCGCCGGGCGCGCGACCCGGTGGAACAGCTCGTTCATCATTCGGTCTCCATGTGCGGGTAGTTGTGGTCGATCGGCGGGACGAAGGTCTCCTTGATCGACCGGGCCGAGGTCCAGCGCAGCAGGTTCAGTGCCGAACCGGCCTTGTCGTTGGTGCCCGACGCCCGCGAGCCGCCGAAGGGCTGCTGCCCCACCACCGCCCCTGTCGGCTTGTCGTTGACGTAGAAGTTGCCCGCCGCGTGGCGCAGCCGCTGCTCGGCGGCCAGCACCGCCGACCGGTCGTCGGCGATCACTGCACCGGTCAACGCGTATTTCGCCCCCTTGTCGACGACGTCGAGAACGCGGTCGTACTCGCCGTCGGCATATACATGCACTGAAAGGATCGGCCCGAAGTACTCCGTGCAGAACGCCTCGTCCGTCGGGTCGTCGGACAGCAGCACGGTCGGACGAACGAAATACCCCTCGCTGTCGTCGTATTCGCCGCCGACGGCGATGGTCACGCTGGCCGCACTCTTGGCCCGCTCGATCGCCTTGACGTTCTTTGCGAAAGCGCGCTCGTCGATCAGGGCGCCGCCGTAATTGGTCAGGTCGGTGACGTCGCCGTAGCGCAACGACTCGGTGGCCGAAAGGAAGTCGTCGCCCATCTGCTGCCAGACCGAGCGCGGGATGAACGCGCGCGACGCCGCCGAGCACTTTTGGCCCTGGTAGTCGAACGCGCCGCGAATCAGTGCCGTGCGCAGCACATCCGGGCGCGCCGACGCGTGCGCGACCACGAAGTCCTTGCCGCCGGTCTCACCGACAAGCCGCGGATAGGTGTGATAGCGGTCGATGTTGGCGCCAACCTCGCGCCACAGGTGCTGGAACGTCCCCGTCGATCCGGTGAAGTGAATCCCGGCCAGGCGCGGATCCGCAAGGGCCACATCGGAAACCGCGATGCCGTCGCCGGTAAGCAGGTTGATCACACCCGGCGGCAGACCCGCGGCTTCGAGCAGCTGCATCGTCAGATAGGCGCCGAGGGTCTGTGTCGGAGACGGCTTCCACACCACCGTGTTGCCCATCAACGCGGGCGCGGTCGGCAGGTTGCCTGCGATCGCGGTGAAGTTGAACGGCGTGATCGCGTAGACGAATCCCTCCAGCGGCCGGTAGTCGGTGCGGTTCCACACGCCGCGGCTGCTGATGGGCTGCTGCGCCAGGATCTGGCGGGCGAACGCGACATTGAACCGCCAGAAGTCGATGAGCTCGCACGGCGAGTCGATCTCTGCCTGGTAGGCGGTCTTCGACTGGCCCAGCATGGTGGCCGCTGCGATCTTCTCCCGCCACGGTCCGGCCAGGAGGTCGGCGGCGCGCAAGAACACGGCGGCGCGCTCATCGAATGGGGTGGCCTCCCAGCCGGCCTTGGCCGCGATCGCCGCATCGACCGCGGCCGTCGCGTCGGAGTGCTCGGCGTTGGTGAAGGTGCCGAGCCGCGCGGAGTGCCGGTGCGGTTGGACCACGTCGACGCGCTGGCCGCCGCCCATGTGGTGGTTGCCGCCGATGACGTGCGGCAGGTCGATCGAATCAGCGGAAAGGAAGCCGAGCGCTTCCTTCAGCCGGGTGCGTTCACCCGAACCAGGTGCGTATTCATGGATCGGCTCGTTGGCCGGGAAGGGCACGTCGGTGATGGCGTCCATGCAGCAAGGATGCCCGTTCTGCGACGCCGAAACCGATGGCTGATCCGACAAGACGCTGCGGCATCTATAGTCGAATCGGACAAAGGAGCGCGGCATGGCGGTGCAGACATCCGGGCTGGGTCTCGGGCAGCTTCTGCTCGCCCTCGATCGCACGATGGTGACGCTGGTCGAGGCGCCCCGCGGGCTGGACATGCCGGTGGGTTCGGTGGCGCTCGTGGACGCGGACGACGTGCGGCTCGGGCTCGCGGGCGGCCCCGGTTCGGCGGATCTGTTCTTTCTGCTCGGCGTATCGGACGCCGAGGCGGTGCGCTGGATCGGGCAGCACATCGGGCGCGTCCCCGCTGCCATTTTCGTCAAGGAGCCGTCCGCCGCCGCGATCAAGCGTGCGGTCGCACTCGGCATCGCGGTGGTGGCGGTCGAACCGCGGGCGCGGTGGGAGCTGCTCTACAAACTGGTCAACCATGCCTTCGAACACCATGGCGACCGCGGCGACCCGCTGTATGACTCCGGCACCGACTTGTTCGGTCTCGCGCAATCGATCGCCGACCGCACGCGCGGAATGATCAGCATCGAGGACGCGGACTCCCACATGCTGGCCTACTCCGCGTCCAGCGACGAAGCCGACGAGTTGCGGCGCCTGACGATACTGGGTCGGGCAGGCCCGCCAGAACACCTGGAATGGATCGGGCAGTGGGGGATTTTCGACGCGTTGCGCGCCAGCAGCGATGTGGTCCGGGTCGCCGAGCGTCCTGAGTTGGGGCTGCGACCCCGCCTCGCGGTCGGCATCCATCTGCCGCCGACCGATTCACGTCGCAGGCCCGGTTACGCCGGAACCATCTGGCTGCAGCAGGGCTCGGCGCCGCTGGCCGACGACGTCGAGGACATTCTGCGGGGCGGTGCGGTGCTCGCGGCGCGCATCATGTCGCGGCTGGCGGCCACGCCCTCGACGCACACGTTGCGAGTGCAGGAACTCCTCGGTCTGGTTGGAGAAGACACGGACGTCGGCGCGATCGCGCGCGAGCTGGGCATCACGGTCGACGGGCGCGCCGCATTGATAGGCTTCGTCGGCGTTGAGGGTTCCGTCCCTGCCGATGTGATTGCTTTGAGTGCCAGCGCATTTCGAGCCGACGCCCAGATCGCGTCGACGGGCGAGCGGGTGTACGTGCTGCTGCCCAAAACCGGCGGCCCGTCATCGGTGACGTCGTGGGTGCGCGGCGTGGTGGCGGCGTTGCGTCGCGAACTCGGCCTGACCCTGCGCGCAGTGATCGCCACTCCGCTGGCGGGACTGGCAGGCGCCGCAGTGGCCCGCGCCGAAGTGGACCGGGTCTTCGACAGCGCGCAGCGCCATCCCGGCGCCATCGGACAGGTCAGCTCGCTTGACGAGGCCCGCACCACCGTGCTGCTCGATGAGATCGTCTCGCAGGTGGCGCGCCAACCCCGGCTGGTCGACCCTCGGGTGCGGCAGCTGCGTGTTCAGGAGCCGATGCTGGCCGACACCTTGCAGGCGTATCTCGACGGGTTCGGTGACATCGCAGCGGTGGCGCAACAACTGCATGTTCATCCGAACACCGTGCGCTATCGCGTCCGCCGGATCGAGAAGCTGCTGTCGACGTCGCTGGACGACCCCGACGACCGACTGGTGCTCGCCCTGGGATTGCGGGCGACCGAGCGTTGATCGCGAGCTGGGCCGCTTACCTAGCGGGTCGAATGTGGGATTGATGCACACCGATTGCGATTGTGCGTGACTTGACCCCACACTCGCCGTCAACTAAGCCGTTGCACCGCAGCCGATATCCGCTCGTCGGTCGCCGTCAACGCCACCCGGACGTGTTGTGACCCGCGAGGACCGTAAAACTCGCCGGGCGCCACCAGGATTCCACTCTGTGCCAGCCACGCGACGGTGTCCCGGCACGGCTCGCCGCGGGTGCCCCAGATGTAGAGCCCGGCCTCGGAGTTGTCGACCGTCAGCCCCGTCGATTGCAGCGCAGGCAAAAGGACCGCCCGTCGTCGCGCATACCGCTCGCGCTGCTCGCGTTCGTGCGCGTCGTCATCCAGTGCCGCGACCATGGCGGCCTGCACCGGCGTCGGCACCATCATGCCCGCATGCTTGCGTACCGCCAGCAGTTCGGCGACGACCGCAGGGTCGCCGGCGACGAATCCCGCGCGGTAGCCGGCCAGCGACGAGGTCTTCGACAGCGAATGCACGGCCAACAACCCGGTGTGGTCGCCGTCGCAGACCGACGGGTGCAGCACCGAAACCGGCTCCGCGTCCCACCCGAGCCCCAGATAGCACTCGTCCGACGCGATCAGCGCGCCGCGCTCGCGGGCCCAGCCCACCATCTTGCGGAGATGCTCGACACCGAGCACTTTTCCGGTGGGGTTACTCGGTGAGTTCACATACACCAGCGCCGGCGACCGAGGGCCGAGCTGCATCAGCGAATCCGCGCGCACTACCTGCGCGCCGGCCAGTTGAGCGCCGACTTCGTAAGTGGGGTAAGCCAGTTCGGGCACCACGATGAGGTCGCCGGAGGCGAGACCGAGCAGCGTCGGAAGCCACGCGATCAGTTCTTTGGTCCCGATTACCGGAAGCACGGCGTCGTCGGCCAGCTCTGTGACGCCGTATCGGCGGCTCAAGGCGGCGGCGGCCGACGCCCGCAGCGCCGGCGTACCCGCGGTGGTCGGGTAGCCGGGCGCCGAACTGGCGGCGGCGAGCGCTTCCCGGATCAGGGGCGCCACCGGATCGACCGGGGTGCCCACCGATAGGTCGACGATGCCGTCGGGGTGCGAACGCGCAAGCGCAGTGACGTCGGCCAGGGTGTCCCAGGGAAACACCGGAAGCGACGCCGAGACGGGCCGGCGGCGAGCCACGTCAGGGGTGACCGTTAGGAATCCTCACCCTGCGGCGGGAGATCCTTGACCGACTGCGGATCGTTCTCCGTCAGCCCCACCTTCGAGGCCCCACCGGGCGATCCGAGTTCGGCAAAGAAGTCAGCGTTGATCTGGGTGTATTCGCTCCACTGATCGGGCACGTCATCTTCGTAGTAGATGGCCTCGACAGGGCAGACCGGCTCGCAGGCGCCGCAGTCGACGCACTCGTCCGGGTGGATGTACAGCATGCGTGCGCCCTCGTAGATGCAGTCGACAGGGCACTCCTCGATGCATGCCTTGTCTTTGATGTCGACGCAGGGTTCGGCAATCGTGTACGTCACTGAGGTCTCCTCGATCTCCTGTCAGTGGGGCTGCCGGTCTTGGTCGGGCCCGCCGAAAAGTCGCTGCCAAGTATCCGTTGCCGGTTCCTGGACAGGTGTCTCAGTGTGCCCTAACTTCGCGTCCCCCGGTTAAGGGTTCCGCGTGGTTACTGATACTAGACGTTGCACATACAGCACGACTAGGGACATACCCCCTTTTTGGCGTAGTGGCGACCCATGACGAGCCGCTTTCCCACGACACCCGAATGTGACGTTCAACGCACCGAGCGTAAACCGGCGTCGGCGGGGAAGAGCTGGCGCCTCGTAGCGCGTTTAACCAATTATCAGGTACTTAGGTGGACCTAAGTCTCAGCAAGGAGTCAGGAAATGAGGAAATTCGCCCTCGGCCTGGCCAGCGTTGGCGCCTTCGCGGCGATCACCATCGGTTTGGCCGGCCCGGCTATGGCGTCGCCGGATTATGTCGTTCCCAGCGGGGATGACGTCTACTCGACGCATTCCCACCCCGGCGCCATCGTCCGGCCCGTCGATTGTGCGGTGCACGTCAACTACCAGGGCACACCCGTCGACGTGACGTGGTGCTGACGTACCTGTACCGACCACGGACGTTGGAACGGCGTAGCCGACCCACGGCG
>DASQCE010000626.1:0-3217 GCA_035634855.1 Mycobacterium sp. | reverse complement strand
CCGTCGGCGCGCGGCGGGATGTCCCATGACTTGGGTATAACGCGTCGTGCCTGGTCAGCTTGCCCGCTCAGCAGGTTACGGGCCCCGACATAGACGGTGCCCGTCGATGCTAGTCCGGCCGCCGCCGCCAGGGCGATGGTCGACCGACGCCCCACACGAATGCGCACGGGACAAGTTTAGGCGGCAATTGCCGGCCGCTCCGCGTGGCGGACGAGATCGGCGATCACATTGCGGTATCAAGTCCGGTATCGATTTCGACTCGTTAATTGTTTTATACGTTGTAGGGTGTCAAGCTAAGTCCGTTGGGTTTGCTCAGTAAACAAGGCGCACCCTGGGAGCACGATCGCGTAGGAGTGGTGGCGATGACGGCACCGAGTAAGGTACCCAGAGCGTCGCATGCTGGCGTCAGCCCAGCTAGATCGCATAGACCGCGCAAATTTCCGGTCAGTGACGGCGTTCCTGTTGAGGTCGTCGAGGACGGTCCAAGCCTCGCGGGACGGCTCGTAACCCTTGCCGCTCTGCTAACAATCCGGCCAACGCTAGCAATCGGCAGCTATGCGCCACGGGTGCCGTGGCCTTGGGGTTTGGTGGACTTCGTCGCGCGCGTCGTGCGGCCCGCTCCTGGCACCGTGCGCGCCACCATTTCTTTGCCAAACTGCAGCGCGCAACTTGTCCGGGCCGGTGGCGTGCTTCCCGCCGACGGCACCCACAGCGTCATCCTCTACATGCACGGTGGGGCATTTCTGACGTGCGGCGCCCACTCGCACGGCCGGCTGGTGACCGCACTGTCGAAGTACGCCGACAGCCCGGTGCTCGTCGTCAACTACCGAATGATCCCTAAGCACTCCGTCGGGATGGCGCTCGACGACTGTTACGACGCCTACAAGTGGCTCCGCTTGAAGGGCTACGACCCTGACCAGATTGTGTTGGCCGGTGACTCGGCAGGCGGCTATCTGGCGCTGGCTCTCGCCGAGAAGCTGCAAGCGGAGGGTCTCGCAGGTGAGGCACCGGCGGCAATCGTTACCATGTCGCCGCTGTTCGAGATCGACAACGAAACCCGCGCCAACCACCCGAACATCCGCACCGATGCGATGTTCCCGCCCAAGGCATTTCACGCGCTCGTCGACCTGATCGAGGAGGCCGCCGAACGCAACATCGTCGACGGGAAGCCCGAGGAGGTCTACGAACCGCTCGACCACATCGAGCCGGGCCTTCCGCGCACCCTGATTCATGTGTCGGGTTCCGAAGTGCTCGTCAGCGACGCCCGCAAGGCCGCCCACATGCTCGCCGCCGCCGGTGTGCCCGTCGAGGTGCGCGTCTGGCCCGGGCAGATGCACGTGTTCCAGATCGCGGCGCCCATGGTTCAGGAGGCCAGCCGGTCGCTGAAGCAGATCGGGGACTACATTCGAGAGGCCACCTGGTAGCCGATCTGCGGGCCTGAGACGATGGACGCATGCGCATCGCCCGGCACGTCAGTGAGCTCATCGGCAATACCCCTCTGGTACAGCTGAACTCGGTTGTTCCCGAAGGGGCCGGCATGGTTGCGGCCAAGATCGAATACCTCAACCCGGGTGGGAGCGCCAAGGATCGCATCGCGGTCAAGATGATCGACGCCGCCGAGGCCAGCGGCGAGCTGCGGCCCGGCGGCACCATCGTCGAGCCGACCTCCGGCAACACCGGCGTCGGGCTGGCCCTTGTCGCCCAGCAGCGTGGCTACAAGTGCATCTTCGTCTGCCCAGACAAGGTCAGCGAGGACAAGCAGAACGTGTTGCGCGCCTATGGCGCCGACGTGGTCGTCTGCCCGACGGCTGTGCCGCCCGACCATCCGGACAGCTACTACAGCGTGTCCAATCGGCTGGTCGAAGAGATAGATGGCGCGTGGAAGCCCGACCAGTACTCCAACCCGATGGGGCCGGCCCGCCACTACGAGACCACCGGGCCCGAGGTGTGGGCCGATACCGACGGCAAGGTCACCCATTTCGTCGCAGGCGTCGGCACCGGCGGCACCATCACCGGCGCGGGGCGCTACCTCAAGGAGGTTTCCGGACGGCGTCCCGAAGGTCCAGTGCGCATCGTCGGCGTCGACCCCGAGGGATCGGTGTACTCGGGCGGCACCGGTCGGCCGTACCTGGTCGAGGGTGTTGGCGAGGACTTCTGGCCGTCCGCATACGACCCGACCGTGCCGGACGAGATCATCGCGGTTTCCGACGCCGACTCCTTCGAGATGACGCGGCGACTGGCGCGCGAAGAAGCGCTCCTCGTTGGCGGGTCGTGCGGGATGGCCGTGGTTGCCGCCGTCAAGGTCGCCGAGCAAGCCGGGCCAGACGCGTTGGTGATCGTTCTGCTGCCCGATGGCGGAAGAGGTTATCTCTCAAAGGTCTTCAACGACGCGTGGATGTCGTCCTACGGTTTCCTCCGCACGCGGCTGGACGGTTCTGTCGAGGAGTCGACGGTCGGCGACGTGTTGCGGGGCAAGTCGGGAGCGCTGCCCGACTTGGTGCACACGCATCCGTCGGAGACGGTGCGCGACGCAATCGGCATCCTGCGCGAGTACGGCGTCTCCCAAATGCCGGTTGTCGGCGCCGAGCCACCGGTGATGGCCGGCGAAGTCGCGGGCAGCGTGTCGGAGCGCGAACTGCTCTCCGCGGTGTTCGAGGGCCGCGCGAAGCTCGCCGACGCGGTCTCCCAACACATGAGCCCGCCGCTGCCGTTGCTCGGTGCGGGCGAACTGGTCAGCACCGCCGCCAAGACGCTGCGCGAATGCGATGCGGTGATGGTGGTCGAAGAAGGCAAACCGGTGGGTGTGCTGACCCGCCACGATTTACTCGGCTTTCTGTCCGACGGCCTCATCCGTCGATAGAGCTGTTGTACGCCCGGCCCACCGGGACTGAGCCCGCGCTCATGATCACTTCCGGGTGGAAAGCCCTGCTCTCGGCAACCTCTCAGGTTAGGGTGAGCACGCTCGTTGCCAGCTAATTTCACACTGGAAGGCGTCCATGACCGATCAACCGCCACCGCCCCCTGGTAACTATCCGCCTCCACCCGGTGGGTATCCGCCCCCTCCGCCGCCGCAGGGTGGTGGTTACCCGCCGCCTCCCCCGTCAGGCGATGGCTACCAACCGTCTCCGTCAGGCGGTGGCTACCAATCGTCTCCGCCAGGCGGTGGCTACCAACCGTCTCCGCAGGCCGCGATAGGCTACCCGCCGCCCGCGGCTGC
>DASQCE010000625.1:0-12356 GCA_035634855.1 Mycobacterium sp. | reverse complement strand
CGGCAACAACAACACCGCCACCGTCACCGGCAACCACAGCAGTGCCCAAATCGTCCCCTTCGGCAACGACCGGACCGCCACCGTCAACGGTGACAACGTCAACGTCATATGCCCCGGGGACCCAACCTGCGGGTAACTGCGGCTACGCCGAAACCGGCGTGACCCGCGTGAGTAGCCGGGACGATTGTTGTGTTACCGGCCAGCTTTTGGCCGGACGCCACCAATTTAAACCTGCGTGAAAGCCATCGAATCGTGAGCGCCCCTCGACCCTGTTGGCGTTGCCTACCGGGTCTCCAATTGTGGAGGTGGATAAGGGTGTATTAGTCGAACATTCCATGGCAAGGAATCGGCCCGCCACCCAAGCAGGATGACGGGCCGTCGGAAGGCCACGGACTACACCGCGGCGTTGGAGATGCGCACTACTGCCGGCCCGTCAAGGGTCGCAGATCGACGAGTTGTCTCGCGGCGGCAAGAATCATCGAGTGCCCCCGTTTACTGGCATACACCACGTTGCTATGCCGACCACCGATCCGCTGGCTTGCAGCGACTGGTATGTACGGATATTCGATTTCGCCGCTCTCTTGATCGAGGAAAGCGAAAGCGAGGTAGTGGCCGTGCTGCTGCAGCATCCGTGCGGTGTCCGTCTGCTGTTGCGGCGCGCCGCCACGCCACTGGCCGCATTGCGCGAATTCCCGTTGTTCGGTCTGACTGTGCCGAGCTACACCGAGCTGCAGCACTGGGTAGAACACCTCACCACGTTCGATGTCGAACACAGCGTTGTGCACCAGGCGCATCGGGGCTGGGCGGTGACCGTTACCGGCCCGGACCTAGTCCGTATCCAGCTCCAAACGGACGAGGGACCCAGCGGCGAAGACGAGTAGGTGCTCCGCCGTGGCCGGATGAGCCGCCGACGCCAAGCTGCAAATCGGCAGGGGAGATGACGAAGAGGGCTGCGCAGTCGGGCTGGCCTGTCCAACAGCTGCTCCGGGGGCCCGCACCATCCATGCCCCAAGTTGGTGGAGCGGACGAGATCGCCGACTGTGGGAATGAACACGGGCTGGCTAGTTTCCGTTGCAACAAAGGGGAGATGCAAGGAGCACGACCATGCGAATCAAACTGACCTATATCGCGCCGCTGTTGGCGGCGGGTGCCGCTGCGGTAGCGATCGCCGCCGCACCGACGGCTGCCGCGGCAAAATGTGCAGAACTGCTCGGGAAAAATTTGCCAGTCGCCCGGCAATGTTCAGATCAACGACGCCCGTCCCCCCGTTCAGTTTCATCCCTACGGAGGAGATATGCCGTTTCTGCCCGGCGGCGACGGCGGCATTCGCGGCGGCATGCGCTGACACCTAGTAGCCGAAGCAGTCGGCCCGCCACCCAAGCAGGATTACGCGCCGATGCCTTGGGTTGTGGTTTGTCAGTCGGTTAGCGGATAGGCGGGGTACGTTTCGTCCCAACCCAGTTCGTGGCGCAGTAGTTGGCCGAAGCGAATCCAATCAATACCGGCGGCCCCGCCCGCGCTTTCGTAGCCCACGGGTGGGGTCACCGCGGCGATTCGTGCGCCGGCTACCAACTCATCGTTTATTCATCGGATATGACCGAGAACTGTCGAGAATCGCCGATTGCTAGCAAGAGCGGTCGGCACGCGAATACCCTTACCCTGTAACAACAAGCGCGACCGTACGGCAGCCGTTGAGATAGCCGGATTGCAAAGGAGCTCTTCTAGCTTCGGTCGGCCCGCACTAGGCGGGCGTCAACCTGACGACCGGGATCGGCCGAGAGGTCCGCTTCTGGTATCCGATATAGCGGTCCTTGTTGCCCCTCATGTCGTTGACAATCGGCCATAGCCGCGCATACTCGGGGTCATCCGGCGTAACCGGCTTCGCTGTGACACTGAATCGCTTTGGGCCGACGTTGATTTCGACGTTCGGATTGGCCTTGAGATTGTGATACCAGCCCGGCGCCTTCGGGTCGCCGCCCTTTGATGCGACAACCAGGTAGTCGTCACCGTCGCGGGCGTAGCTGAGCGTATTGGCGCGTTTCTGACCGGTTTTTGCGCCAACGGTGTGGAGGATCAGGTTTGACGGGCCGCCCGGAATGGTGTGCCCGATTCGTCCGTCAGTGGCCTTATAGAGCTTGTCGTGCAGCATCAGCAGCGGGGCACCGACGTTCTGCTCGAGCCATCGGGAGATGTCCATGGCGTCAGTCTTGCGTAGCCGAGTCGAGTTGCGCCAGCGCTTCGCGCAGCAGCCGGCCGGATTCTTCGCGGTCCGGGTCCTTCCGCAGCAGCATGCCCTTGGCGAACGACAGCTTGTCGCCGTTCTGCCGCGGCAGTACGTGCAGATGGATGTGCAACACGCTCTGGAATGCGGCATTGCCGTCGTTGATCACGACGTTGTTGCCGTCGGCATGCAGCCCTGACTGGCGCGCGGCCCGAGCGATCCGCTGACCAATGCGCACCATCGCAGCGACGGTGTCGTGCGGTGTGTCGGTCAGGTCGACGGTGTGGCGCTTGGGAATGACCAGGGTGTGGCCGCGGGTGAATGGCCGTACGTCGAGGATGGCCAGGTAGTCGTCGTCCTCGTAGATCCGGATGGCCGGAGCCTCGCCGGCAACGATGGCGCAGAAGACACAAGACATCCCGCCACGGTATCGGCTCAGCTGCCGACGTTCTCCTTCGCCCACTCAGCCATGCGGCGGTCGTGTTCCTCGGGCGAGACGTCCTCGACGCGGGTCATCACCGTCCAGCGTTGGCCGAATGGATCGAGGATCGAGGCGAACCGGTCGCCGGTGACGAAGGTCTGGGCGGGTTCGCGAACCGTGGCGCCGGCCTGCTCTGCCTTTGCGACGACCGAGTCGATGTCCTCGCAGTAGAAGCCGATGGAGTGGGTGGCCGGTGCCGTCGGATCGGGTGCGGCGATCTGATAGGCCTCACTGGGATCGCCGAGTTGCAGGCGACCATTGTCGAAGTCCAGTTCGGCGTGCGCGACCGTGCCGTCGGGGCCGTCCATCCGGTCGACGAGTTTGGCGCCGAATACCGAAACGTAGAACTCGATTGCGGCCGAGGCGCCGTCGACGCACAGGAACGGGGTCAGGCTGGTGTAGCCCTCCGGAATTGCTTTAACGGTCATGTCCGCCAGTTTCGTCGGCCGCGTGATGCGCGTATTGGAGAAACGCGACAACAGCGACGCAAAGTCTTCGCGCGGCTATTTGAGCGGTAGGACTGACGATTTGGACCCTCGAAGCAACCTGGGCTTTTCGCGCACTGTGAGCCGCAGAAACGTTATCTGGATCACGTTCCCGATGATGAGGTGCACCGGCGCAAGCGACTCCACGTGACCGGGGTGCTGACGGTGACCCGTCCCGCAACAGGTGCCGAAAGCCGGGCCGCTGAGATGTTCGCGCATGATCAGGAACGCGAGTCCGAGCATGATGACGCTGCCGCCCTGCAGGATTCGACCGACGACCAGGATTCCTAATGCCGTGCCACGATGTAAAGCACGGTGCCGACGCACATGACGATCATGACGCGTTTGCGGCCGACGTAGTCGTTCCACCGGATGAGCACGACGCTGGAGACGGCACCGGCGAGGGAGAAGTAGGTCGACATCGCCGCAAACGCGCCCCGCCGAACTCTCGTTGATGGTGCGGATCGCCGGGATCAGCATGGTGGCGTTGAGCTGGAACGCGATGACCGATGCGATCAGCGCCGCCACCATGGGGACGATCTGGCTCCTCGACATTGCACGAGCGGGACCACCGGACGTCGATTCCGCGAGAGGAGGCTGGCTCACGACGATCGCCCATTGGCTCAATGCAGACGCCGGAACGCCGTCGAGTTCTGGGCATCGTATTCGGTCCTTGGGTCGCAGACCTGCGAATTGGCAGTCGTGGTTACGCTGATCCGCGTGCACGACGACCCAGACTTTGATGATGAACTCGCGGATGAGTCCGAAGAGGATGACGCGGCAATCGAGGACGAAAACGCCCACACGCTCTCGATTCGTCGCGCAACGGGCGAAGAGCTGCTGACGGTCTTCTCGCCGAACGAGGAGTGGAGCGTCTACGTGCAGCCGGGCGGCGCAATCACAAGCGCATTCGTCGGCACTCCGAGCGACCCAGTTGTCTGGGTGAATGCGACCGATCGGCGGGTTGAGCGCGACGAAGACGGCACGTACGTCATCCGCATCGACTAGCTCAGTTCAGTCCCGGCGCACGCGCAGTTTCGTAGCCTGGTTCCCATGGGCGCCTGGAACAACGCGATGCAAGCGGCGCCCATCCGCGGCGTGGTCGGTAGGGCTGCCAGCACATCGATGTTCGACCTCGACCGCTGGGCGCCGTCGGACGCCACGGCGCGGTTCGTTGAGCACTTCTGGTCGGTCAGCTGGGACCTGCGGGAACAGGGCCCGTTCGACAGCACGGTGATTACGTTCCCGTCGCTGCACCTCACCCACGAGTGGGGCGACGACGGTCCGCGCCACGGTTTTCCGCTGCCCAACACGTTGGTGCACGGTGTGGTGGATCGGGTGTTTCACACCACGATCAGTGAGCGTGGCCGGGTGGTCGGCGCACGATTCCGGCCGGGCGGGTTCACCGCGCGGTTCGGCCGCGATGCCGCTACGTTGACAGGGCATATTCAGCCGGTGGACGGCGAGTTATTCGGCGGGCCAATCCATCTCGACGACGACATCGGCGCCGCGTCCACGCGTCTGGACGAGCTCATTGGCGTGTACGAGCCTGAGCTCGATCCGACCTACGTGCTGCTGACGGCGTTGGTCGACCGGATCCGCGACGACGATCGGCTGCACCGCGTGGAGCAGGTGATGCAGCATTCGCCTTGGAGCGCACGAACCACGCAACGGGTGTTCCGCCACTATGTCGGAGTGCCGGTCAAATGGGTGCTGTGCCGTTACCGGCTGCAGCAGGCCGCGCTGGAGATCGAAAGCCAGCCTGGCGTCGATCAAGCCGATCTCGCGGTCCGGCTCGGCTGGTACGACCAGGCACACTTCATCAACGACTTCCGCGCCATGCTGGGCACCACACCCGGCGAATACACCGCCATCCACGGAGGTTAGGAGATTGCGTGGATAGTCATGAGCTCGCGTTCGCCGGCGCGATGCAGCAGGCCCGGATGCTGGCCGACGGCGCCATCACGGCGCCCGCGCTGCTGGACGTTTACCTCGAGCGCATCAGCCGCCTCGATCCTCAACTGAGGTCGTACCGGGTGGTGCTGGCCGACACTGCGCGGGCGGAGGCGACGGCCGCGCAGGCTCGGTTGGATGCGGGGGAGCGGCTCCCACTGCTGGGCGTCCCCATTGCGATCAAGGACGACGTCGACGTAGCGGGCGAGATGACTACCTACGGCACCGCCGCGCATGGACCAGCGCGCAGCCAGGACGCCGAGGTGGTGCGGCGGCTGCGCGATGCGGGTTCGGTCATCATCGGGAAGACCGCGGCACCGGAGATGATGGTTTGGTCGTTCACCGAAACGTTGACGTTCGGGGCCACGCGCAATCCGTGGAACACCGACTACACGCCGGGCGGTAGCAGCGGCGGCAGTGGTACGGCCGTGGCCGCGGGTCTGGCGCCGATGGCGCTCGGATCGGACGGTATGGGTTCGATCCGGATTCCGTCGACGTGGTGCGGGCTGTTCGGGATCAAGCCGCAGCGGGATCGGGTGCCGCTGGCGCCGCATGACGATGCGTGGAACGGGTTGAGTGTGAATGGCCCGATGGCCAGGACGGTGGAGGATGCCGCACTGTTCTTGGACGTGACGGCGCCCGGCAATGGTTTCGTGGCCGCGGCCAAGCGGCCGCCGGGGCGGTTGCGGATTTCCTTGAGCACCAAGGTGCCCCCAGGTTTGATTGTGCGAGTCGGGAAGGCGCAGCGAGCGGCTGTAAACGAGGCGGGCGTCCTGTTGCGTGAGCTCGGCCACGAGGTGATCGAGCGCGACCCGGACTATCCGCCGTCGGTGGTGTACGGACAAGCCTTGCCGCGTTACTTCAGAGGCGTATACGACGACGTAAAGACGCTACCGCACCCTGAACGCTTGGATGCGCGGACGCGAGCGTTCGCCAGGATCGGTGGGCTGATCTCGGACAAGCGGATATCGTCGATCAGGGGAGCGGAAAGCATAGCGGCCGAACGCATTCAGTCGATCTTCGACGACGTCGACGTAGTGATCACGCCTGGCACCGCGATGGGCCCTTCGCGTATCGGGGCGTACCAGCGGCGAGGAGCGATCTCGACGCTGACGTTGGTGACCGTCCGCGTGCCGTTCCAGGCGGTGTTCAATGTGACGGGCCAGCCGGCGGCCGTGGTGCCGTGGGACTTGGATGGCAACGGTGTGCCGACGTCAATCCAGTTGGTGGGCAAACCATTCGATGAGGCGACCTTGTTGTCGCTGGGGGCGCAGATCGAGCAGGCGCGACCGTGGGTCCAAAGGCGTCCTCCGGTCTCCTAATCCATCGCCTCGGCCCACGACATGTGGCCCTCGAAGCCCAGTTCTGCAGCAATTTTTCGGTATTCGTCCCGAAGGTCCGGTACGTTGTGTCGTCGCCCCGGGCCCGCGCCATCAGA
The DNA here is from genome assembly GCA_035634855.1 of Mycobacterium sp. Lineage (GTDB taxonomy): Bacteria > Actinomycetota > Actinomycetes > Mycobacteriales > Mycobacteriaceae > Mycobacterium. Next base: position 5,778 of record DASQCE010000625.1, on the reverse strand, counting down.
GCGCGCAAGCGCAGCAGCCAGATATCGTGCAATACGAACCCGGGTTCGATCGGGAAGGCAGCCAATCTGTCGACAGCCGCTTGCGCGTCACGAACGTCCGCATCGGAGCCGCGTCGTAAGAGCGACTCGACGAGTTCGGAGGTCCCCGCGCGGTCCACTCTGCTTGTCGGTTGGCGAACAGACCGTCGAGCCCTTCACGGGCAAGGTCGACAGCGCTATCGCAGTCACCAATCAAAGCCTTCTCCCTTGCGAGGTGAACCTTGACAACCGACAAGTTGTTGCTGAAGAAGACGTGAGCGCCGGTGCTCGCTTCACCCAGGTCGGTAAGTAGCCTACGGCCCTCCTCGCGTTCTGGGCCTTCGCAGTAAGACAAGGTGATACCTCGCGCGGCTCTCGCCATGTCCAGCACGAGGTTGTCGCCGAACTGCTCGGCTGCTGCCAGGATTTCGGCTGTATGGCGCAGAGCGATGGCGTCCGGAAGAAGCACGCCGTTGGCGATCGGACTCATCCGCGCAATCCAGATCACGCCGGAGCGCATCGCCGGGTTAATCGCATCGGCCGCCGCGATGGCGGTTGCAAAATCGTCCTTCCAGCCCGGAAGTCCCATCAGCGCGCGGCTGAGCCCGCGATATGCGACGGCGGTCGTGAGGGGAGATATGGTCAGCATCCTGCCCTTGCCGAGGTCGCCGTCGGCATAGTCGATGACTCGCTGCGCCATCGTCAGAACCGGCGAAAACTGCCCAACTTCCAGCCAGACGGACATCGGCGGGACACTAAGTCCCACCGTCAATGTCGGTCGCCGATGGAGTCGAGCAGCCGGGTGAGTTCATCCGCGAGGTTTAACGAAGGCGTCTCGTGTCCTCGCCCGGTCATTTGCCATGCCATCAGCAAGCCGGACATTCCAATCGCCAACGAGCGCTCGTCGCCCGCGGTGGCGCAAAGGTCGCGCAATTCGTCGAAGTCGGTGTCGAGACGCTGGCCAAAGACTCGATATGCATTGGCGCACAGAAGCGTTCGCGGGGAGATGCGCATCGCCATTCGATCGGGTTCATTGTCGGCCAGTCGATCGGCGACCTGCTGTGCTCTGGTCCAACTCGACCGTGCGGACGCGATGCTGCGCCAGGTCGACCAGGTCGCGGCACGCATGTGCCAGCCGAAGGCAGCGCGAAGGTCGCCTGCCGCCTCCAAGTGTTCGGCGATCAGCGCCGCGTTCTCGTCGGCAGAGGCACGCGATTCGATCGCCGACGCCAGTCGTTGATGCAGCTGTGCGCGATCGGATTTCAGCTGCGATTCATAGGCCACGGTGCGAATGAGTGGATGGCGAAAGCTGTATTCGATCCGTGGTGCGAACCTGACCTGGTCGACAAGTTGCGCATCGATCAACGACGTCACGTCGGCGTCGTCGATAAGGCTGCTCAACAGGTCGGCATCGAATCGCATTCCGACAACCGGTACCGCCTCGGCTGTCCCTTTGACGTGCACAAGTTCGGGTTCGCCTAATTCCACCGTGTTTTCGACCAGACGAGCTGTCGACTCGCCCAGCATCACCCCGCCGTGCGGCGCAATGGACTCCATCCGTTGCGCCATGCCGACCTGTTTGCCAATGGTGGTGTAACCCGCAGCGCTCGAACCGATTTCGCCGGCAATCACCTGACCAGAGTTCAATCCGATCCGCAGTTGGAGCGTGATTCCGTCACATCGTTGGACATCGGCGGCCAGCTGCCGAGTCGTCGACTGGATGTCCAAGGCCGCCAGACATGCGCGAAAGGCATGGTCTTCCAGCGTAGTTGGTGCCCCGAAGACGGCCATAATCCCGTCGCCGGTGAACTGACTGACGGTGCCGCCGTATCGCAGCACCACCGCCGCGGAGCGCTCGAACATCTGCGCCATGAGCTCGCGCAGCCGCTCGGCATCAAGCGTCGACGCGATGTCCATCGAGCGGACAACATCAGCGAACAGCACCGTCACTTGCTTGTACTCGGCCGAAGGCTGTGTCGATGCGATCGGCGCACCGCAGGCATCGCAGAACCGCGCGCCGGCCCGCGGCTCGCCCCCGCATGTCCGGCATGCCACTTCAGCCGTCATTTGTAACCCCTGGTGTCCCGCTGAACTGAGGATAGGAGTCGAGAACGCCCACGGGACGGTTATTGACGTGCGGTGATGGCTTCCCGCCAGGCTGCCAGCTTGTCGGCGTACCGCATGGTCTGCGCGGGACTTGTCGACGGCAGCCGCCGATATTGAATGTCCGGCGCGACGCGCACCAAACGACTGAAGTTCTTCTCGGCCGCGGCGCCGTTGAAGAACACCCCTGTGATATGCGGATGCCATTCGAATAGCTGGCCAAAATCGTTGGCCACCATACTATCTGGTTCGACTGCGGAATCCAGGCTGCCAACGCGACGACACGACCGCAGCACGTCCCACACGGCAATGCGCTGCGTCACTAGCGCCGACGCGCGCTCCTCGTATGGTGCCGATGCATCGAATCCGAAGATCTCGCCGGTGATCGTCCAGAAAGCGTTCCGCGGATTCGCGTAGTACTGCTGCGCACCCAACGACAGCACGCTCGGCATGTTGCCGAGGATCAGCGACTTGGCGCCGTTGCCGATGATCGGCGCCAGCCCGTGCAGCAGCTCGGAGGGCATGGATCCGACTATCGCACCTCGGCGGCGGTATACGTTGTGGCCGTGGCCGAAGACTTCGATATCGAGGCGTCCGGACTACTCGACGGCCTCGAGGGCAAGGCCCGCGACGAGCGCGCCGAGTTGATCCCGTGGCTGCTCGAGCGCGGGATAACCGTCGAGCAGATCCGAGGCGCGTTCGTGCCCGCGTTGCTGGCCGCCCGGAAGATCCTCGGCGACGACGGCACCTACGTCTCCGCCCGCGAGACCAGCGAGAAGACGGGTATCGACCTCGACGTGCTGCAGCGCGTTCAGCGGGCGATGGGGCTCCCCACGGTCGATGATCCCGACGCCGCGGTCCACCTGCGCGCGGACGCCGAGGCCGCGGCGTTTGCGCAAAAGTTCATCGAGCTCGGCATCGACCCCGATCAGATCGTGCAGATCACCCGGATGCTCGCCGAGGGCTTGTCACGCGCCGCAGAAGTGATGCGATACGCCGCATTGGCCTCGGTACTGGACCCAACGGCAACAGAGTTGGGCATTGCCAAGAACTCCGAAGCGTTGCTTAGCGAGGTCGCTCCCATGCTCGGGCCGATGATCCAGGAGACGCTACGCTCGCAGCTGCGACACCTCATGGAGACCGAGGCGGTCAATGCCAGCGAGCGGGCCGAGGGACAACGGCTTCCCGGCGCCCGCCTGGTGACGATCGCCTTCGCCGACCTCGTCGGCTTCACCCGCCTCGGCGAGGTCGTGCCTCCGGAAGACCTAGAGCAACTGGCTCATCGGCTCACCGACCTCGCCCATGAGGTCGCTGTCCCTCCCGTGCGGTTCATCAAGACCATCGGTGACGAGGTGATGTTGGTCAGTTCGGATCCGGTCGCTCTGCTGAACGCGGTGATGGATCTGGTCGATGCCAGCGAGGGCGACGACGACCTCCCTCGCCTGCGCGCGGGGGTGGCCACCGGCATGGCGGTGAGTCGGGCCGGCGATTGGTTCGGCAGTTCGGTCAACCTCGCCAGCCGTGTCACCGGAGCTGCGCGGCCCGGATCGATATTGGTGTCGGAGTCGACACGCGAAGCGATCGGGGAGGACAACCGATTCACGTGGTCATTCGCGGGGGCGCGGCACCTGAAGGGAATCAAGTCGGACGTCAGGCTGTTCCGCGCGCGACGGGCGACAGCCGAAAGCGACTGATTTCAAATCCCTCCCACTCTCAAGCTATAGCGCACCCGGGGGCTTGCGGCAAGACCCGGGTCGTGCCGCAGAATCGCAGGCCGTAGCGAGAACCTGCGGAAATGGGGAGGAACGAAATGCGTGTTTTGTTGACGACGTGGGGGTCGCGTGGCGACGTCGAACCCATCGCCGGACTGGCCGTGCAATTGCGGGCATTCGGCGTCGAGGTGCGGGTGTGCGCACCGCCGGACTTCGCGGATCTGCTGGCCCGCGTCAACGTGCCGATGGTGCCGTCGGGTCAGTCGGTGCGCGCGCTGGTGCACGGGGTGAAGCCGTCGACACCGGCGGACGCGCCGCGGGTCGCTGCGGGGTTGGTCGCCGCGCAGTTCGAGTCCGTCGCCCCGGCCGCCGAGGGTTGCGACGCGTTGGTGGCGACAGGCTTGATGCCGGCCGGCGCGCGGACGGTCGCCGAGATGCTGGGCATCCCCTACGTGCTCGTGGCGTTCCTTCCGGGGTGTTTTCCGTCGCCGCATCAGACACCGCTGCCGCGGCCGGGCAAGCCGTTTCCGCCGGGTGTGACCGACAACCGAGTGCTGTGGGAGGTGGATGCCGAGCGGGTGCAGGCGCTGTATGGCGAGCCGCTCAATGCCCACCGGGCGGTGCTCGGCCTGCCGCCGGTCGACAACGTCCGCGACCACGTGTTCACCGACCGGCCTTGGCTGGCGGCCGACCCGATGCTGGCTCCGTGGCGTGGTTCGCCGGACCTTGATGTAGTGCAGACCGGCGCGTGGGTCGTGCCCGACGAACGCCCTCTTCCGGCCGAGCTGGTGGCGTTTCTGGACGCCGGGACCCCACCGGTGTACGTGGGTTTCGGCAGTGTGCGTGTTCCGGACGACATCGACCGGGTGGCGATCGACGCGATCCGCGCGCAGGGGCGCCGCCCCATCGTCGGCCGCGGGTGGGCTGATCTCGCGACGATCGACGATCGTGACGACTGCTTCGTCGTTGGCGAGGTCAACCATCAGGCATTGTTCGCCAGGGTGGCCGCCGTCGTGCACCACGGCGGCGCGGGCACCACGACGACCGCCGCCCGGGCCGGCGCGGCTCAGGTCGTGGTGCCCCAGATCGCCGACCAGCCGTACTGGGCCGGGCGGGTAGCAGACCTCGGCATTGGCGCGGCGCACGACGGTCCAACGCCGACCGTCGAATCGTTGTCGGCCGCGCTCGAAACGGCATTGACGCCCGATACCCGCGCACGAGCGACCGCCGTGGCCGGCATGATCCGCACCGACGGGGCGACGGTGGCCGCGAGGCTGCTGATCGACGAGATCAGCCGTGAAAGGTGCGCAATCTAGGGCTGCTGGCCGACAGAAACGGAACTGATCCCCAGGCGCGAATTCATCCACAGCTTGGCCGTTACCGGCGGGGATGAGCCGCATCCACGGTCTGCTCGACCCCGAGGCCCGGGCCACAATTGATGCGGTGTTCGCCAAGCTGGCCGCCCCAGGTGCGTTTAATCACGAGGATGAATCGCCATGCGTGGACGGCGAGCCCAGTGAGGAAGCGGTGCAGGGCGATACGCGCTCGCAGGGCCAGCGCAACCACGGTGCGCTCAACGCAATGGGCCGTTCCGTGCTGACGTCCGGGGAATTGGGCAAGCACAACGGCCTGCCGGCCACGATCATCGTCGTCGGTCTGATGCACTAATGTCCTGATGCACTAATGGCGCGCTAACGTGCGGCGCCGTCCACATGACCGGGCCCACCGCCATCGGACTGGGATACAGGTACGGCAATTGCGCGCGCGAGGAGTTGGGCGGTAGTGACGTCAGGCGCACGTCGATCGGTGAGCGTAGAGGAACGCCTCCAGGTCGCCTTCGGCGGTGTGGACCGTGACGGGCAGCCGTTCATATTCCGGCCCCTCGAAGTCATCGAGCCTCGCCCAATGAAGTGGCAGCTCGATGGACTCGAAGACATGCAGTTCG
>DASQCE010000624.1:0-3328 GCA_035634855.1 Mycobacterium sp. | reverse complement strand
AACGAGTACCGTTCCTCTTTCACCTTGCACACCCGGTGGCTGGTTGGCACGTAGGCACCATTGGTCCACAGTTCCAGCATGTCGCCGATGTTGACGACGAAGGTGCCGGGCACCGGCCGCCCGTCGATCCACTCGCCAGCGCCGTTGAGCACCTCGAGGCCCGGCGCGGTGGGCTTGAGCAGGGTGAAGCATTCGTAGTCGGTGTGCGCGCCGATGCCCTGGCCGTCCTCGGCGTGGGGGTTGTATGGGTAGTGCACCAGCCGCAGCGGGCTCGGCCTCTTGGTCGCGTGCTGCGAGCAGGGGTTCGGGTTCTCACCCGCGCGACCGCGAACGCCCACAGCAGCCGGTGACCGACGTCGAGTACCGCGTGGTAGTAGGCGGTCACCACATCGGCGCAGCCCGGCAGGTCCGGCCACGTGTTGGGGCCGAGCATCGGGTTGCCCGCAAGATAGTCGGGGTCGTCGGCGGGCAGATCCAGCGCGGTGTCGAATGCCTCCTTCAGATCGGGAGTTCCGGATTCGACGCCCTCCTCGCCGACCGGACGTAGCCGCGATGGCACTGGGACAGCCCGATGTAGGACCGCATCTTCTCCTCGAGCGGCAGCGCGAATAACTCCTTCGTCGACGCCAGCACGCGTTCGAACAACGTGTTACCGATCCCGCCGGCCACTCGCTCGCGCTCTGCCCGGTCCTGCGAGCGCCGCCGGCTGATGTCGACGATCGGCACCGACGTGAATGACGTTGCGCCACTCATAGATCCACATCTCCTTCGCTATCCTCAATGCTCCGTCCCACGCCGTTGGCACCAGATCATCGCCATTCACGTGCGGATTGAGGGCCGTCCATCGCGGACCGCCGATCGTGTCCACCACCACACCGCTTCGGTCCGCCCATCCGAATTGCGCACCGGCGCGCAGCAGGATCGCGTTCTCTGCGAACAGCGCCCAGCACGGTGCGACCGGGCCGTCCTGACGGACCCAATGTTCGATGTAGTCCTCGTGCACGCCGACTTCGACCAATGCGCCCGACTCCCACCGCATCCGCCCCGCGTCGGGGAACGGGCCCGGCGGCCCGATGTCGATGAGCCGCCGCCACTCGAAGACGTCACCGTGCTGGCTGAGTCGACCGGCGAAGCCGCGCGTGTCGACGTACGCGGTGGCTCGCCATGCCGACGCCTCCCGGACGGGGTAATCCGTGTCGAGCGGGCCCACCGCACGGTTCCGGCCGTCGTTCACCGCCCTCCCGACGTGGATAACCAGATCCTCTACGCGAATCTGTCGTGGAAGTGGCGGGTCAGTTCCGGCCACACGTGCGGGTCGTGGCCGGGAATCAGTTGGTAGCCCTTGTCTTTGGCCAGCCGCTTGAGCTTGCGGATCGGTTCGATCGTCTCCTCGGGTTCCACCCCGATGTACCCACCGATCGCCAGTTCGTGTTCGATGTTCTCGGTGAGGTCGGCGGCGTCGAACGCGAACACGAAGCCGTCGCCGCCGACCGACTCGTCGAGCTCCACCACGAAACTCTGGTGGCCCGGCGTATGTCCATAGGTGGGGACCGCGGTGATGCCGGGGGCGATTTCGGCTTCACCGTCGGCTAGCCGCCACTCGATGCGTGGGTCGTCGAAATCGATGCGCACGATCGCGTTGTGCTCGGGTTCGGGATGATTGGACAGCCCGTAGGTGAGTTCGCGCCGCTGTGCGTGCACCGGCACCTTGCCCGCGAACAGTTTCAGCCCGCCGGCATGGTCGTGGTGTAGGTGGCTCACCGCGACGGTGTGGATGTCGTCGAACTCGACGCCGACGTCGTGCAGCGACTGTTCGATCGGCTCACCCGGACCCGGGAGCACCGGGATGTACTCCACCGTCGGATAGAACCGGCGATACAGCGCGGGATCCCGGATCAGTGCGGTGTTGAACCCGGTGTCCAGCAGCACCCAGCCGCCGCCGGTCTGCAGCAGCACCCCGGGCACCGGTTCACGCATCCGTTCCTCGGGCGGAGCGCCGTAGACCGATACGGACTTCGGCAGCTCCTCCCAGCCCAGCGTGAGTAAAACGATCCGGCGAATCTTTTCTATGGACATCAGCCCACCGTAAGCGCCGCGATCCGCAACGAGTTCGGGTTTGACACCGCGTGCGCCTGCTCGGCAACCTTCAGTCACGGCTGGGCGACCATGAAGTCGTCGATGTCGGCGACGTTCAACCAGCATCCCGTCGCTTCGGCCTCAGCGCCGGCGTCCGAATGCGGTTGCGGCGCACCGTTCGGCAGGCCCTGCGCCAGCGAGGCGGTCAGCCTCGGCAGCTCGGGTAGTTGATTCCGCCGTCGCTGTACCACCATTTCAAGACCAGGGACGACATCCTGTGGCATTGCCTAGTCAGACGGTGACGCCGACGTTGATGATCATCGACAGCCTGGCGGGGTGCGAGCCGGCGCTGAGCGCGGCCGAGCACCTGCATGCGCTGGCGCTTTTCGACGACCGCCAGCTGCTGGAGGGTCGCTGGAACCTGGGCGCTCTGTACCTACAACCCGAATTGCGCGGTGCACGCCTCGAGCCGTTTTGGTCGGACCAGGAGCGGCTGCGGTTGCACTATCTGGCCTTGAGTAGGGCCATCGTCGCGGAGACCGGCGTCGAGGAGGCGGCCGCCGATCTGCTGTTCCGATTGGTAGAGTCGCTCGTCAACATGTGGACCAACAGCCGGGCCCGGAACGGACGAGATTGCCGGAACACGTTGCGGACGCGTGCATCCGGGTGCTCGGCATGCCGACAGCGCGACGACCAGATTGCGCGCCCGCAGTCATCTCGAATTGACCCGGTACGCAGCTACCAACTAGTCGGGCTTGGGCATCGGGATGCCCTCGCTGGCGGCGAACCGCGCATCCTCCTCCGACGAGAGACCGAACGAGACCACCGAACGATCGAAGAACACGTCGGTCAGGTAGGCCAGCGAGACGGCCCACCGGTTGACGAACCGCGGGATGGCGTACAGGTGGTAGGCGCGGGTAACGGCCTTGGCGGGGAACCCGGACAACTGGATATTGAGCGGGTTCGCGACCGCGTAGCGGGGACCGAGGTCGACCACCAAGCCCATGTTGCGGTGCTTGTACTGCTTCGTCTTGCCATAGCCGAGGCTGGCGGCGACGTTGCGCCCCAACACCTTTCCCTGCCGGGTGGCGTGCTGGGCGGTCGGTGGGGTGATGTTTCCGGGCTGCGTAACGTCGGGCACCGCGGCGGCATCCCCGGCAGCGAACACGTCCGGATGGCCGGGCACCTGCAGGTCGGTCTGCACCTTCAGCCGGCCCTTCTCGGTCGGCAGGCCTAGCTTCTCGATCAGTGG
>DASQCE010000623.1:0-12616 GCA_035634855.1 Mycobacterium sp. | reverse complement strand
CGAAATCGTCGAGGATGTCATCTGTGCGCCTGGCGAAGCCGTAAAGCGCGTGCACAGCGGGGCGCTGGTGTGGCGCAAGCAGTCTTGTCGCGAGAAAAAACGTGCGACCGTACTCGGCATTGAGGGTTCGGCAGCGTCGATACGCGTCGCGCAACGCGGGATCATGGACACCGGCCGCGTCGAGTTCGGAACTGATCATGTCTGCACCACCTGTGACGGTCGGCGCCGGTTGACGACGCCGGTGATCCGGTCGGCGGCCAGCCGCCCGGAAAGGAGAGCCATCGGCACACCGACACCGGGCACCGTCGACGATCCCGCCAGCACCACGTTTTCGATGCCGCGGATGGTGTTGGCCGGCCGGAACGGCCCGGTTTGGCCGAACGTGTGGGCCAGCGCGAACGGGGTGCCCGCCGCCATCCCCTGCCGGGCCCAACCGGCCGGATCGACAACATGCAACACGTCGGCGTCGACGCCGAGCTGCGGTAGTCTGCGCGTTACGGTTTCGAGGATCCGCTCTGTGTAGGCGGCTCCTATCGCACCCCAATCCAGTTTGCCGACAACAGTATTCGGTGCCGGAGCCAGGACATAGAGCAAATCGCGACCTGCCGGCGCGAGCCCAGGGTCTCCGGCCGTCGGCCGGGTGACCAAAAGCGACGGGTCGCCCATCAAGCGCCCGTCGTCGATGATGTCGCGGAAGGTCTGCTCCCACGCGTCACCGAAAACGATGGTGTGGTGGCCGATGTCGCTGCCGCTAGCGCGACACCCGACATGAGCGACGACGGCCGAGGGTGCCGGTCGCAGGGCCAGCAGGCGGCGCGGTGTGCGACCCAGCAGGCGGTAGGTTTCGGGCAGTTCCGTGGTCAGCACCACCGCATCCGCCGAAATCCGATCACCAGTATCCGTGCGCACTCCGGCAACGCGGCCGTTGATGCGGTCCAGCGCGGAAACAGCCGAGCTGTAATGGAACTCGACACCGGCATCGGACGCGGCCGCGGCGAGCGCATCGGGGAGTGCCCGAATTCCACCGCGCGGGAAATACACGCCCGCCACGGTGTCCATGTATGCGATGACGGCGTACACGGCCAACGCACGATGCGGGGGGACGCCGGCGTACAGCGCTTGAAAGGTGAACACGCGCAACAGCCGCTCGTCGGTGACGAAACGGCGCACCATCCGGTCCCAGCGGCGGAACCCACCGATTGCGGCCAGCCGCGCCAACTGCGGCGTTAGCAGCGACAAAGGCGAATCGAAATTCGCCGCGATGAAGCCGTCGAACTCAGCCTGGTACAGCCGGGTCAGCCAGGTGCGCAGGCGCAAGTACCCGTCGGCTTCTCGCCGACCCGCGAAGCTCTCGATCTCGGCGGCCATCGCATCACGGTCAGAGTGGACGTCCAGTGCACCGGCGTCGGCGAACGTCGCGTGGTAGGCAGGCTCGACTCGTAACAGATCCAGCCGATCGGAAGTGGTTTCGCCGACGGCGGCGAATGCGTCGTCGATGATGTCGGGCATTGTCAACACAGTGGGCCCGGTGTCGAGGCGGTAACCGTCGATGTCGAGGCGACCGACCCGCCCGCCCGGATGAAGACCTCGTTCCACCACGGTGACCGCACGCCCCCGGCCGGCGAGGTGCAGTGCGGCAGACAGGCCGGACAGCCCGGCGCCTACCACGACCACGCGATCGGTGTTGCCCGCGACCGTGCGCATCAGGCGGCCCTCCCCGTGCACGCCACGGCCATATCCGCGAGCGCGGCCCGCACCACCGCACTGAGCTGTCCGGTGTCGATCCAGTCCAACGCACGGGCGAGTCGCGAATCGATCTGCTGCTCAATCCAATCCACCGCGCCGGTGGCGGCTATCAATGCGCGCCAGCGCCGCAGGTCGTCCTCGTTCAGATCCTCGGCGCTCATCAGCTCGCAGAGCTGACGGCGTGCGTTGATGTCCGCGAGATGATGCGCGGCGACCACAACGCTGGTGGCTTTGTGCTCGGCCAGATCGGCACCGGCGGGCTTGCCGGTGACCGTAGGGTCGCCGAAGATGCCCAACACGTCGTCGCGCAATTGAAACGCCTCGCCGACCGCCGCACCGTACCGGCCAAGCAACGTGACCGTGCCCGAGTTGCAGCCGGCAAGGACGGCGCCGATCTCCAGAGGCCGGCGCACCGTGTAGTTGCCCGATTTGCGGCGTGACACATCGAGCACCTGTGCCAGCGTCGGAAATGTGCCGGAATGGTTGACAAGGTCGGCGAACTGACCGACCGCCAGTTCGGTGCGCATAGCGTCGTAGTGCGGCCACGCGCGTGACAGCGCCTCGGCCCCGATGCCGCTTTCCCGCAGCATCTGCTGAGCCCAGACCAGGCATAGATCGCCAAGCAGCACGGCCGCCGATTCACCGAACCGCTCCGGCGATCCCGATAACCCGCGGTCACGGTGCCACCACGCGAATCTGACGTGAGCCGATGGCCGACCGCGGCGCAACGCGGAGCCGTCCATGACGTCGTCCTGCAACAGGGCGAACGCATGCAATAACTCGAAGCTGGCGGCGGCTCGTAGCGCCGCATCGTCGTCATCGGCGCCACACAGCCAGCCCAAGTACGCATATGTCGAGCGCAGGCACTTACCGCCCTCGAGGACGCCCTGCAGCACGTCAGCGGCGATGTCGATGCCCGCAGGCACCATGTCCGCGGCACATCCGTGGGCGACGAAGTCCGCGAGGGCGGCGAGCACGTCGACGCGCAACCGGTTACGCCAATCCCTGAACGGGCCACTGACTTGGCCTTTCCGCTGGGGCGCCGACGGCATGAATGCCAGTACGTCGGCCTGCGCCCACCCGTCCTTGCCGCTCAACCGGCCTCCTCTTACACCCGCGCATTTTGAACTACCCGCATGAACGCGAACCAATCGGGTCGCGGCGTCTATACCCAAGTATTACCGACAATGATGCATCGATTGTGCATCGAAAGAAGGGCTACGGGCGAGCGGTGCCAGCTAACCGGACTCGCCCGCGCGGCACCATGCTGGCTCGCTTAGGAGGTGAGGCGATCAGCGACGCTGACCACTCGGCGGGCCAAGTGGTCCAGTGCAGCGTTCGTCGCATCGTCGAACTCGCTGATGTTGTCGTGGCCTGCCGTGAGGCTGACCCCGTACGGGTTTCCATCGACGAACTTCAACGCATCGGTGTATCCGGGCGGCACGATGATCCCGCCGAAATGCATCAGTGTGACGTACAGCGTGAGAAGCGTCGTTTCTTGGCCGCCGTGTGCGGTGTTCGTCGATGTGAACGCCGCGTAGACCTTGTCGGCGAGCTTGCCCTCTGCCCACAGTGCGCCCAGCGAGTCCAGGAAGGCGCGCAATTGCGAAGCGACCGAACCAAATCGCGTCGGTGACCCGAAGATCACCGCGTCGGCCCAGACGATGTCTTCTCCGGTCGCCTGTGGCAGGTCTTTGGTGGCTGTGTAATTCGCCGTCCATGCGGGATTCTGTGCAAATGATGTCGGGTCGCGCGTTTCGGCGACGGGACGGACGCGCACCTCGGCGCCGGCCTCCTCGGCGGATGCCGCGATGCGGTGCGCCATCGTGGTGCCGTGTCCAGTGGCCGAGTAGTAGATGATCGCCAGTTTGGTCATGGCGCCAGCCTAGGCAGCTTCTTGATGCCGAACTCGCGGCGTAGCACCGTACGGGCCGCGTAGTAGCCGCACATGCCGTGCACACCGCCGCCAGGCGGCGTCGCCGACGAGCACAAATACACTTTGGGAATCGGCGTGCTCCACGGGTTGAGCCGCGGCGTTGGCCCGGCAAGCGCGTGAAACAACGTGTTGCCGCCGACGCCGATGTCTCCGCCGACGAGATTGGCGTTGTGCCCGGCCAGCCGCGCGGCCGGTATTGATCGGACCGCCACCACGACATCGCGGAAGCCTGGCGCGGAACGCTCGAAAATCCCGGTGACGGTTTCGCTCTGGTCGACGGGCGAGCCCGACGGCACGTGCGCATACGTCCAAAGCGGACGTCGGCCCTGCGCGTCGATCCGGGTCGGATCGGCCAGGTGCGGCAGGGCGGCCAGCACCATCGGCCATTCCGCGTGTCTCCCCGCGGCGGCTTCTCGTTCGGCGTGCGCCATCTGCTCGCGGGTTCCGCCCATGTGCAGGGTCGGCGCATCGGCCAGCCGCGGGTCGGTCCATGGAATATCGCCGGACAGCACGAAGTCGACCTTCGCAACACCGGGTCCGAAGCGGTAGCGCTGCAAAGCCTTTGCGTAACGCGCTGGGAGCGTGTCGCGGTAAATGGACAGCAGCGCGGTCGGGGCGGTGTCGAAAAGCACAACACCCGAAGGGGGTTGGGTGATCTCCTCGCCGGACGTCAGCGTGCCGCCGTGCGCTTGCAGGTCCGCGATCAATGCATCGGGGATGGCTTGGCTGCCACCGACCGGTATCGGCCAGCCGACGGTGTGCGCCAGCGTGGCCAGCATCAGCCCCGCGGCGGACGACACCATCGACGGCATCTGCGAAATCGTGTGTGCGGCAACCCCGGTGAACAGCGCACGGGCGTCCGTCCCGGGTAGCGCGCGCCACGCCGGGGTGCCCTGTTCGACCAGTCGCCGTGCCACCAGGACCGCGGCAATCGGATCGGTGGGAATCGAGCGTTTGTCGCCCAGCAGCAACTTGAGCACGGCGTCGTCGCGTTCGACAAGCGGTCCCAGTAGCCGACGCCACGACTCGCCGTCGTCCAACTCGGCGCAGGTGCGATCGAGGTCGTGATAGCCGACGGCGGCGGGCCGACTGGGCAGCGGGTTGGCGTAGGCCACCTCCGGCACCTTCAGCGTCACCCCGCGGGCCGGCAGATCGAACTCCGCAAGAAACGGCGACGCCAGCGCCAGCGGGTGGACGGCCGAACAGATGTCGTGGGCCACGCCTGAGAACTCTGAGTCGGCGAGGGTGCGGGCGCCTCCGCCCGGCGTCGGTTGCGCCTCGAACACCTGCACCGAAAGACCGGCCCTGGCGCAGATGACGGCGGCCGCCAGCCCGTTGGGTCCGCTGCCGACGACGGTGACGTCCACGCCCGCGATTCTCCCGCCCGCTACCCCGCCATTACAGCCCACTACGCTGTGTGGACGTGAGTCTCCCCGTTGTACTGATCGCCGACCAGCTGGCTGAGTCGACTGTCGCCGCACTCGGTGACCAGGTAGAAGTCCGGTGGGTCGACGGCCCAGACCGTGAGAAGTTGCTGGCCGCAGTGCCGGAGGCCGACGCGCTGCTGGTGCGCTCGGCGACGACCGTCGACGCCGAGGTGCTCGCCGCGGCGCCCAAGCTCAAGATCGTCGCCCGCGCGGGCGTGGGCCTGGACAACGTCGATGTCGACGCCGCCACCGCCCGCGGAGTGTTGGTGGTCAACGCGCCGACGTCCAACATCCACAGCGCCGCCGAGCACGCGTTGGCGCTGCTGCTGGCGGCAGCCCGCGAAATTCCCGCGGCCGACGCGTCGCTGCGCGAGCGCACGTGGAAGCGGTCGAAATTCTCCGGCACCGAGATCTATGGCAAGACCGTCGGCGTGGTGGGGCTCGGCCGCATCGGCCAGCTGGTGGCCCAGCGACTGGCGGCATTCGGCACGCACGTCGTGGCTTACGACCCGTATGTGTCTGCGGCCCGGGCGGCGCAGCTGGGCATCGAGCTGCTCACCCTCGACGAGCTGCTGGCGCGCGCAGACTTCATTTCGGTGCACCTGCCCAAGACGCCGGAGACAGCCGGACTGATCGGCAAGGAGGCGTTGGCGAAGACGAAGCCGGGCGTGATCATCGTGAACGCCGCTCGCGGCGGGCTGATCGACGAGGAAGCGTTGGCCGAGGCCGTCAGGTCCGGCCATGTCCGGGCGGCAGGCATCGACGTCTTCACCACAGAGCCGACCACCGACAGCCCGCTGTTTGATCTGCCCCAGGTTGTCGTCACCCCGCACCTCGGCGCGTCGACCGGCGAAGCGCAGGATCGTGCAGGCACAGATGTGGCCGAGAGCGTGAAGCTGGCGCTGGCCGGTGAATTCGTGCCGGACGCCGTCAACGTGGGTGGCGGGGTGGTCGGCGAGGAAGTGGCGCCGTGGCTCGATCTGGTCCGCAAGCTGGGTGTGCTGGTCGGTGTGCTCTCCAGCGAGCTACCCGTGTCGCTGTCGGTCCAGGTGCGCGGCGAGCTGGCTTCCGAAGACGTTGAGGTGCTGCGGCTTTCGGCGCTGCGGGGGCTGTTCACTGCTGTCATCGAGGACCCGGTCACGTTCGTCAACGCCCCGGCGCTGGCCGCGGAGCGCGGCGTGCAGGCCGACATCAGCACGGCCACCGAGAGTCCCAATCACCGCAGCGTCGTCGACGTGCGGGCGGTGTACGCCGACGGTTCGGTGGCCAACGTCGCCGGCGCGCTGTCGGGCCCGCAGCAGGTCGAGAAGATCGTGCAGATCAACGGCCGCAACTTCGACTTGCGCGCAGAAGGCGTGTATCTGATCGTCAACTACTTCGATCGGCCGGGCACGCTCGGCAAGATCGGCACCCTGCTCGGTGCCGCCGACATCAACATCCACGCGGCACAGCTCAGCGAGGACGCCGAAGGGCCGGGTGCAACGATCCTGCTGCGCGTCGAACGCGACGTGCCCGCCGATGTCCGCGCCGCGATCGCCGAGGCCGTTGGCGCCAAGCTCCTGGAAGTGGTGGATCTGTCATGAAATTGGCGATCATCGCCGGCGACGGCATCGGCCCCGAGGTGGTCGGTGAGGCGGTCAAGGTGCTCGACGCGGTAGTGCCCGGCGTCGAGAAGACCAGTTATGACCTGGGTGCGCGTCGGTACCACGCAACCGGCGAGGTGCTACCCGATTCGGTGATCGACGAACTGCGCGGCCACGACGCGATTCTGCTCGGCGCCATCGGCGACCCGTCAGTGCCCAGCGGGGTGCTGGAACGCGGTCTGCTGCTTCGCATCCGGTTCGCGCTCGACCATCACGTCAATCTGCGACCCTCGCGGCTGTACCCCGGGGTCGACAGTCCGCTGGCGGGCAACCCCGATATCGACTTCGTAGTGGTCCGCGAGGGTACCGAAGGCCCGTACACGGGAACCGGGGGAGCGATCCGGGTGGGCACGCCCAACGAGATCGCCACCGAGGTGAGCGTCAACACCGCATTCGGTGTGCGGCGCGTCGTGCATGACGCGTTCCGCCGGGCCCAGCAGCGCCGTAAGCACCTGACGCTGGTGCACAAGAACAACGTGCTGACGTTCGCAGGCGATCTGTGGTGGCGCGTGGTGCAGGAGATCGCGGCCGAATACCCCGACGTCGAGACCGCGTATCAGCATGTCGACGCCGCGACGATTCACCTCGTCACCGATCCGGGGCGGTTCGACGTGATCGTCACCGACAACCTGTTCGGGGACATCATCACCGATCTCGCCGCGGCTGTATGCGGCGGCATCGGCCTCGCCGCCAGCGGCAACATCGATGCGACGCGGACGAATCCGTCGATGTTCGAGCCGGTGCACGGCAGCGCACCGGACATTGCCGGGCAGGGTATCGCCGATCCGACCGCGGCGATCATGTCGGTGGCGCTTCTGCTGTCTCACGTCGGTGAGGACGACGCCGCGGCACGCGTCGACAAGGCCGTCGAACAACACCTGGCCACCCGCGGCGACCAGAAGCTGTCCTCCACACAGGTCGGCGACAGGATCGCAGCCAGCCTGTAGGCGGTCCGTCAGCGCTCGTGCACCGATTCGACGGTGTACAGGTGCGGGTCGAAGCTGATCGCCAGGGCCGCTGCCTCGCGCATGTGCTGCTGCGTCGTCGGGTCCTCCAGCATCGCGCGGTATGCCTCGGCACTGTCCCATTGCGCGTAGTTGACGACCCGGGTGCCGTCGGTGCTCAAGTGGATGTTGGCCGACCGGAATCCGGGCCGATGCCGCATCACGTCATCAGTCGCGGTGTGCAATAGCGCAGCCAGTTCTGCGGCCCGGCCCGGGTCGACGGTGAAGACGTTGATCAAGGTGGCGTATCCGCTGTTCTGCTCGATGGTCGTCATCTCTCCTCCATGTCAGGTTCCTTACATCTAACCATAGCATTGATGTAAGGTTCCTGACATGGGTTTGTCTGAAACCGAGCGCGCGGTCGGTTACCTCGTCAAGCGTGTCCAGCAGTCGCTGCGACGCCGGAGCGACGACGCGTTGCGCTCGACCGGTGTTTCGATGGCGCAGTACGCCGTTCTGCGCGCGCTCGCCGATCATCCCGATGCGTCGGCATCGGAATTGTCGAGGCTGTGCTTCGTGACCAGGCAGTCTCTCCAGGATGTGCTGACCGGCCTGCGCTCCTCCGGCTTCGTCGCGCAATCCGATCGACCAGCGCGGGGGCGTGCCCGTTCCCTGGAGTTGACGTCCGCTGGCGCCAAGCGGCTGGCCGCAGCCCATGCCGCGGTGATGGGGGTGGACTCTGAGATGACGGAGGGCATCTCCCCGAACGCGCGGCGTCAACTTGTCGCTGCACTTACTCGGTGCGCCGAGAACCTCGAGCCGGGTTGACGGTCTGCGCGCGTCATGTCGGGAGATCGAGTAGTCGACTACCCGATATTCGCGGGCGCTGGCGATATGCGCGGGCGGTGGCGCTCGTCCACGGGGCGTTCCGGCGCGAACTGCACAATGCGCCCGGCCCCGCCGCCACGCTCGAACAATTCCGGGTTCGATGGGACGAACACCTCGCTGACGAAGAGTGCAACATCGTTCCGCTCATCAACGGCCACCTCACACCTCGCGAGTGGCGGCAATTCGCGCGTTTCGAGCTCGACGGCGTGTCAGCCGAGGACAGGCGGCGCTTTCTTGCCAATGTGCCGCCGCCACAACGCATCGCGTTCCAGCTGTTCGGCGGCCGCAGTTGCTCGGCCTACCGGGCCAAGTTGTACGGCTCACCCATCTCAACCTGACCGCTGGGCCAGCGGCTGCGGGTCCGCCGGAACCAACGGCATCGCGACCAGAGGAAAAAGCGTGCACACAGCGAACGCCACGGGGTAGCCGGCGGCTCCGATCAATCCGCCGAACAGTGGCGGCGCGACGCCGGCGGTCAACAGCTGACTCGTGTTCTGCGTGCCGAGTGCGCGGCCACTCCAGAACGGGCCCGCGATCTCGGCGATCGCGGTGAACGCTAAACCGTTGTCGGACACCGTGATCACCGAGGCAATCACCATCAACGCAATGCTGAGGGGGGAGTGCAGCCAGTCGGTCAGCGCCAGCAGACCCATCGCCGCCGCTGCCGCCAGCGCGATCGTGCGAATCGGGCGCAGTCGCGAACCCACGATGTCCGACCAGCGTCCCGCGGCGATTCGTCCACCGGCGCCCAGTATCTGGGCCGCCGTCACCATCGCGCCCGCCGACGCCGCTGACCAACCGCGGTCGCTCATCAGCCACACCAGCGTGAAAGTCCACACCACGACTTGGGGAACCACTAACAGAACCGACACGGCGTGGATCCGCCACAACAGCGACGACCCGCGGTACGGGTTGGCCAGCTCGGCTTCATCGGCCTCGTGACGCGGCGGCCGGGGTGGGTCGACCACCGCAACCGCGCACACCACCGCGGACACCGCGCACACCACTGCGGGGAACAGCAGGGCCACCGAGACGCCGTGGGTTTCCGCGAGACGCGGAATCACCAAGGCACCCAAGCCGACTCCCAGCGGCTGCGCGGTCTGCCGAATTCCCATCACCAGGCCCCGCCGCTCCGGCGGGAACCATCCGACCACCAGTCGACCACTGGCCGAATTGCTACTGGCCGCCGCCATGCCGCCAAGCAACAGAAAGGCGCCGACCGCGACGAGCGAGTGCACCGACGCCGCGGCGAATGCGGCACCCGCCGTCAGCGCGGAACCCAGTGCCAGCACGATCCGCTCGCCGACCCGGTCGACGATGTAGCCCCACACGATCAGTGTCGCCACCATGCCGAAGCTGGCCATCGACGACAGCAGGCCCGCCTTCGCCAGATCCAGGCCGCGTTCGGTGTGCAGCGTCGGGATGAGGAAGGCCGCGCCGTTGATGAAGACGTTCGCGCACAGCGTCGCGCTCAGCGCGATGACCAACATCGACCAGCGGCGCACAGAGCTGATCGTCTCGATGGACACCCGACCATCGTCGCACAACTGTCTCAGGATGCTGACCCTCCATTCCACATACTGAGATAAATGTCAGCGGGGCCTGGCCGTGGCCGCGCCGGTGACGGCCACTAGGCTGAGGTCATGCGTCTTGGTCGAATCGCCAGTCCCGACGGAGTCGCCTTCGTCAGCGTCGAAGGCACCACCGACGACCCGACACAGGCGGTTGCGAGGGAGATCGCTGAGCACCCCTTCGGCTCACCCGACTTCACCGGCCGTCAGTGGCCGCTCGCTGACGTGCGCCTGCTGGCGCCGATCCTGGCGAGCAAGGTGGTCTGCATCGGCAAGAACTACGCCGCCCATGTCGCGGAGATGGGTGGTGGGTCATTCCCCGATCCGGTGATCTTCATGAAACCCAACACCGCGATCATCGGGCCGAACGTGCCGATTCAACTGCCGACCGACGCCCACCCCGTGCACTTCGAGGGCGAACTGGCTGCGGTGATCGGACGACCCTGTAAGGACGTTCCTGCCGCGCGTGCCGCGGAGAACATCCTCGGCTACACGATCGGCAATGACGTGTCGGCGCGTGATCAGCAGAAGAAGGACGGCCAGTGGACCCGAGCGAAGGGCTACGACACGTTCTGCCCGGTCGGCCCGTGGATCGTCACCGACGCCGACCCGGCCGACCTTGACATCCGCACCGAGGTCAACGGCGAGGTCAAGCAGCACAGCCGGACCTCGCTGATGATCCATGACATTGGTGCGATCGTCGAGTGGATCTCGGCGGTGATGACGCTGCTGCCTGGCGATCTGATCCTCACCGGCACGCCGGAGGGTGTCGGCCCGATCGAGGACGGCGACACTGTCAGCATTACCGTCGAGGGCATCGGGACGTTGAGCAATCCTGTTGTCCGCAAAGGAAAGTGATGACAGACGCGCACGCGAGGAGCGAAAGAACAGCCGCGCACGCGAAGAGCGAAGAGACAGTTCGAGTTCGGTTCTGCCCGTCGCCCACAGGCACGCCACATGTTGGCCTGATCCGCACCGCGTTGTTCAACTGGGCCTACGCCCGCCACACCGGTGGCGCCTTCGTGTTCCGGCTGGAGGACACTGACGCCGAACGCGATAGCGAGGAAAGCTATGTGGCGCTGCTGGATGCGTTGAGCTGGCTCGGGCTGAACTACGACGAGGGTCCCGACATCGGTGGGCCGTATGCGCCCTACCGGCAGTCCGAGCGCGGCGAGATCCATCGCGACGTAGTGCGCCGGCTGCTGGAGGCCGGCGAGGCATACGAGGCGTTCTCGACGCCCGAGGAGGTCGAGGCTCGACACCTCGCCGCCGGCCGAAATCCCAAGCTGGGCTACGACAACTTCGACCGCGACCTGACCGATGAGCAGCGCGCGGCGTTCGTCGCCGAGGGACGCAAGCCCGTGGTGCGGTTGCGGATGCCCGACGCGGACATCTTCTGGCACGACCTGGTGCGCGGCGATACCACCTTTGCCGCAGGCACCGTGCCTGACTTCGCACTGACGCGGGCAAGCGGAGATCCGTTGTACACCTTGGTAAATCCGGTCGACGACGCGCTCATGAAGATCACCCACGTACTGCGCGGTGAGGACATCTTGCCGTCGACCCCGCGCCAGATTGCCCTGTATCAGGCGTTGATCCGTCTCGGCTTGGCCGAGCGAGTGCCCGAGTTCGCCCATCTGCCAAGCGTTCTCGGTGACGGCAACAAGAAGCTGTCCAAGCGCGATCCGCAGTCGAACCTGTTTCTGCACCGCGAGCGCGGCTTCATCCCCGAGGGACTGCTGAATTACCTGGCCCTGCTTGGCTGGGGCATCGCCGAGGATCGCGACGTGTTCAGCCTCGACGAGATGGTCGCCGCGTTCGATGTCGTCGACGTCAACTCCAACCCCGCCCGCTTCGACCAGAAGAAGGCCGACGCGCTCAACGCAGAACACATCCGGCTGTTGAGCGAGATCGACTTCACCGAACGGCTGCGCGCGTACCTCGCCGCCCACGGCCACGACACCGGGCTCGACGCCACGCAATTCGCGGAGGCGGCCCGGCTGGTACAGACCCGCATCGTCGTGCTGGGTGACGCGTGGGACCTGCTGAAGTTCCTCAACGACGGCGAGTTCACGCTTGACGAGAAGGCAGCCGCCAAGGAGCTGCGGGGCGATGCGGCTCCGGTGCTTGACGCCGCTATCACTGCGCTCGAGGACGTCGGAGAGTGGAACACGGCGAAGATCGAGATAGCGCTCAAGGTCGCGCTGTTGGAGAACCTGGCGCTCAAGCCGCGCAAGGCGTTCGGTCCGATCCGGGTGGCAGCCACCGGCGCATCGATCAGCCCACCGCTGTTCGAGTCTCTGGACCTGCTCGGCCGTGATCGCAGTCTGCGTCGGCTGCGAGCAGGGCGGGACCGTGCGGCCGCTGCCGCGGCGGAGGCGGAGGCGTGAGAAGGCGACCTCAAATCTTTGGTAGTCTGCACGTCGGCCCGATACATCAGGCGGCGGGAGCTTCCCGCGGT
>DASQCE010000622.1:0-3881 GCA_035634855.1 Mycobacterium sp. | reverse complement strand
AATGGGACCCGGTGCTGACCAAACGCGTCGTCGGCTTCCTGCGGCCAATCGCCAAACGCTACTTCCGTTCCGAGATCCGGGACCTCGGCCGCGTCCCGGCCGGCGCTGCGCTGGTCTCCAACCACTCCGGCGGACTGACGGACCTGCCGACCTTCGCGGTGGACTTCTACGACCGGTTCGGTTACGACCGGCGGCTCTACACGCTCAGCCACGACATCCTGTCGGTCGAGCCGACCAAGGAGTTCCTTCAACGGATCGGGTTCATTCCGGCCAGCCGTGATAGAGTCGCGCGCCACTGGCCTCGGACGCCGCGGTGATGGTGTTTCCGGGCGGAGACTTCGACGCGATGCGGCCGACGCTGTCGCAGAACGTGATCGACTTCAGCGGCAGGACCGGATATGTCCGCGCCGCCATTGACGCAGGTGTGCCGGTCGTGCCAATGGTGTCCATCGGCGGGCAAGAGACACAGTTGTTCCTGACCCGCGGTACCGGGCTGGCCAAGCGCGTGGGTTCCCCATTCCACCCCTTGTGCATGCCCGCCACACGGCTTCGGTCAACATTCGATGGAAGGCGTGACGCTTCGTGCAGATTCTGTAAAGCTGGGGTGCGAGCAGCATGATCCAAGGGGGCCCAAATGAGTCTTGTCGCCGGGCGTGGACCGCTCAGCAAGGACCCCGCCGGCTGGTTCTCCTCCCCATTGCCCGATGATCTCGTCTTCGTCGAGCCCCATCCGCGACGCGTTCAGGCCATCCGCAACGGACAGACTGTCATCGACACCGAACGGGCGCTGATGGTGCACCGGCGCGATCACCGGCTCAGCTACGCATTCCCTGCCGACGTCGTCGGCGACCTACCCAGCGACCCTGAACCAGAGGCGCCGGGATATGTCCATGTGCCATGGAACGCCGTCGACATGTGGCTCGAGGAGGGGCGCCGACTCGTCCACTATCCACCGAATCCCTATCACCGGGTCGACTGCCGCCCGACGAACCGCGGGCTGCGGGTCCGCGTCGCCGGCGCCACGCTCGTCGACACCGCCGACACGGTGATCGTGTTCGAAACCGCGCTGGAGCCTCGCCTCTACGTCGAGCCGTCGGTCGTCCGCACCGGCATGTTGCGGCGAACCGAGACCAGCACGTACTGCAACTACAAGGGCTACGCGACGTACTGGGCGGCGGTGGTGGACGGCACCGTGGTCGACGATGTGGCGTGGACCTACGAGGACCCGCCGCCCGAATGCCTGCCCATCAAGGGATATCTCAGCTTCGACGCGGCCCGAGCCGACGTGGTCGCAGAGCTGCCGGCATCCGGACAGGCGCCGGACTGCGAGGTGTGACACCCATCACAGTATTCGCTTTGACCTCGTACCCTACGGTTCCGTCACCGTAGGTCGCGCCTGGTTACGCTTGCGTACGTTTTCCCTGCTCCGCCACACTTTCTCCAGTTTGCTAACTGGAAGGAATTGCGTTGGGGCACTACATCGCCAATGTCCGTGACATAGAGTTCAACCTGTTCGAGGTGCTGAAGCTCGACGACGTTCTCGCTTCGGGCGGCTACGGCGATCTCGATCTCGACACGGCGCGCACGATGCTCGGCGAGGTCGCCCGATTGGCGGAGGGACCGGTGGCTGAATCGTTCGCCGCTGCCGACCGCAACCCGCCGGTCTTCGATCCGGATCGTCACACCATCAACGTGCCTGGCGAATTGGCGAAATCGGTGCAGGCGGTCAAGAACGCCGAGTGGTGGCGCATCGGCATCGCCGAAGAGATCGGGGGTGTACCCGCGCCCGCAGCGCTGACGTGGGCGATCCACGAGATGCTGATGTGCGCCAATCCGTCGGCTACCTTCTGGTACGCACTGGGCCCTGCCATGGCCAACGCGCTCTACGTCGAGGGCAACGAACAGCAGAAGCGTTGGGCCGCAATGGGCCTGGAGCGGGGCTGGGCGGCGACCATGGTGTTGACCGAGCCGGACGCCGGGTCCGATGTTGGCGCGGGCCGTGCCAAGGCCATCGCCCAACCCGACGGCACATGGCACATCGAGGGCGTGAAGCGATTCATCTCCGGTGGCGATGTGGGCGATACCGCCGAGAACATCTTCCACCTGGTGCTGGCCCGACCCGAGGGGGCAGGACCCGGTACCAAGGGTCTGAGCCTGTTCTACGTGCCGAACTATCTGTTCGATCCAGACACGCTCGAACTCGGCCCCCGCAATGGCGTCTTCGCGACCGGCCTGGAACACAAGATGGGTCTGAAGTCCTCCCCCACATGCGAATTGACGTTTGGCGCGCACGGGATCCCCGCCGTGGGTTATCTGGTGGGCGATGTCCACGCCGGCATCGCCCAAATGTTCACCGTCATCGAGAATGCGCGGATGACGATCGGTGTCAAGTCGACCGGCACCCTGTCGACCGGGTACCTCAACGCGTTGGCGTTTGCGAAAGAACGGGTGCAGGGCGCTGATCTGACGCAGATGACCGACAAGGCGGCGCCGCGGGTGACGATCATCCACCATCCGGATGTGCGGCGCAGCCTGATGTCGCAGAAGGCCTACGCCGAGGGCCTGCGCGCGCTGTACATGTACGCCGCCGCGCACCAGAACGACGATGTAGCGCTACAGACTTCGGGCGCGGACCCGTTGATGGCGCACCGTGTCGACGACCTACTGCTGCCCTTGGTCAAGGGCGTGGGGTCCGAACGCGCCTACGAACTCCTCACCGAGTCGCTGCAGACCTTCGGCGGTTCGGGATTCCTGCAGGACTACCCAATCGAGCAGTACATCCGCGACGCCAAGATCGACTCGCTGTACGAGGGCACCACCGCGATCCAGGCGCTGGACCTGTTCTTCCGCAAGATCGTTCGCGACCGTGGCGATGCGCTGGCACACGTGGCTACGCAAATCAGCCAGACCATCGACACCTGCGACGCGGGGCTGAAAACCCAGGCCGACCAACTGCGCACCGCGCTGGAACACGTCCAGGCGATGACGGCCACAATGACCGGCTACCTCATGGCGGCGGCCGAACAGCCAACGGAGATCTACAAAGTCGGCCTCGCGTCGGTCCGGTTCCTCCTCGCCGTCGGAGACCTACTGATCGGCTGGCGGCTGCTCGTGCAGGCCAACGTGGCGCAAGCCGCGCTCGCCGAGTCGAAGGGTGACGAGGCGTTCTACCGGGGCAAGATCGCCACCGCGACGTTCTTCGCCGCCAACATGCTGCCTAACCTCGCGGCACTGCGCGGCATCATCGAGAACCTCGACGACGAGATCATGAACCTGCCCGAGGCCGCATTCTGACTCACTGACGCCGAAACGGACATATGGGCGAAGAAGTGCGGGTGAATTTCGCCATTACGTCGATCTCGGCGCACCATGGCGAGCGGCGTCGACACGGGACGACGCCGGCGCCGGCACGATGCCGAGTCGCGGGAACAGCGCAAGCGCGTTGGTGCGGTCGATGGCATTGCGCGTTGTGTTGTCCAGACCGGGGTAGGTCTCAAGTCCGGCCGCGAAAAGCCGTCCCACGGCGACGGGCGCGAACGGAAAGTCGGACCCGAAGGTGATGTGTCCCGGTTTCGCGAAGGCCAACAGCGTGGGCAGTGCGGCGGCACTGGATGACAGCGCGGTGTCGAAGTAGAAGCTCGAGAAGTCGTCCAGGCTGTCGGCGGGGCTGCGTCCGGTGTCCGCGAGGATCGCCACGGCCATCCGGTGCGACGCGTACGGCACGAAGCCGCCGGCATGGCTGAGGATGAACCGTATGTTCGGATATTTGGCACGAATGCCGTTGCGCACCAGCAGGTATGCGGCTCGCGTGGTGTCGAGCAGGAAGTCGGCGGCCCACGGCGCGACACCGGTCACCGTCGGCCCGGGCAGTTCGGCCGTAT